>JAFVEU010000116.1 GCA_017475845.1 Lachnospiraceae bacterium
GACCGTCATCACTTCCGGCATGCCTGAAATCTCTTTTCTTCCTTTATGCATGCCGACCGTCATCACTTCCGGCATGCCTGACATCTCTTTTCCCCCTTTATGCATGCCGACCGTCATCACTTCCGGCATGCCTGACATCTCTTTTCCCCCTTTATGGATGCCGGCTGCGGAACCCAAAGGGCAGGGCCTTGACAGGATATATCTGATATTCAAAAACATAACCAGGCCCGAATCAAGGATTGAAAAGCTTCGCTCTAAAATCAGCGGCATCAGCGTTAACTGATGCCTTCATTCAAAAGCCCGGAAAGCTTTCATCAACTTTCCGGGCTAATGTTTGAATTATTCTGGGACATTTTCAAAAAGAGAAGAATTAATGATCCAATCCGTATTTGGTACATAACTGATCAGATATCCGGCATATAGTACAGAAAAACCGCCGGATACAACAGGGTATCTCTCCCTGTCAGATCCGGCGGGTGATCATCAGATCATTTGCTGCTGTTCGGATCCCGAAGGATCCGGGACAAAGGATTTATTCAAGTTCTCCGTCGTAGGATATGTCAATCTCGGAGATAGTATTTTCATCATCAAAGGTAAAATCGATGAGGAAGGGTTCATTGTCTGATGAATAAACATCATATTCCACATAGGTCTCGTCGGACATTGAAGGTGCGCTCATGTCGTAGTTTGTGATGTCGAACTGGGCAAAGATCTTTCCGAGCTCGGGATAGAGAGCCTGCATAGCCTTCTTCTGGTTATCGGTAAGAGGACCTACTTCGTACTCCTCCAGATCTTCCTTTGCGGATTCCTCATCTCCCTCATAATAGGATGTGAGATAAGCAAGCCTTGCTTTATTTAAGTCTCCGGCTTTATCCTTGATATCAACTGCCTTTTTGGGACTCTTTTCCTTCAATACCGTTTCCACCGCATCCACATATACGTAGGTCTGATCATTGATATATGCAGACATGCTATAGTCACCGTCCTCAACAGTTCCTGCGGTAACATCCTGGTTGGAATCAGCATCATCCTCAAACACGATCTCAGCGGATTCATCATCTGTTTCCACTTCATCTTCCGCTGCAGCTTCTGTGCCTTCCTTATTCCCGTCAGGGCCTATGCCCTTTGTGTCCGGAAGGTTCATTCTGCATCCGCTTAAAGATGAGATCAATAATATGGTTGAAAAGAATAATGCTAAAACTCTTGAGAAATCTGACTTTTTCATTTCCGTCACGCTCCTTATCATTTCTGAATTTTTCCCTTGTGAGGTATCTGACTTTTCGGTATGGTATCACAGTTCAAATCCAAAATCCATGGAATTCAGAGAATCTTAAACATTATTCATCATTTCTTCAGCTAAAGCGCACTATCACCGGTAAATCCCCCGGTGAAAAGTCCTGATCCTTTGCCCCCTGTCGCCGGGCATAGGGAAAGCGGCTGCACTTACACAGCCGCTTCCCGGTATTAGCTGTCAGAACGGATATCATCCCTCGATAGCTATCATCTTTTTCTCTTCAACCTTCTTTTCAGGCTCCTTCTTCGGAATGTTCAAGGTGAGCACACCGTTTTCGAATTTAGCCTTTATGTCATTTTCGCCGATCTCTTCACCTACATAAAAGCTCCTGCTGCAATGACCGGTATAGCGCTCCTTCCTTATGTACTTTCCTTCTTCCTTCTCATCCTTTTCCTGAACATGCTCGGCATTGATGGTAAGGTATCCTTCTTTGAGCTCAGCCTTGATATCCTCTTTCTTAAATCCCGGAAGGGAGATATCCAGCTCGAAGCCCTTGTCGGATTCCTTTACATCCGTCTGCATCATATTTGCTGCAGTTGAGGGATTCCATACCTGCTTATATGTAACGGGGAAATCAAGAAAATCGTTAAAAATGTCATCTGTGAAGTTGTCGTTAAATATTCTCGGTAATAACATAGCAAAGCCTCCTTTTTCATCCGGCTCATTTTGTAAGAGTCTGGTGTGAGCCCCTTATTAAGAGCTCCTCTTTTTGTTTACGACTATGTTATAACACTTTTGTTAGCACTCGTCAAGTATGAGTGCTAACAAAAATTGTGAAATCTTTGTGAACTCCCGGAACTGGGCATTTGCCCGAAACAATCTAAATCCGGAGGCCTGCAGCAAAAAAAATAACGGCTCCCCCGATGCCGGGAGAGCCGCCTGAAATCAATGACTGTATTATTTACTCAGCCTTTATAGCGCCTGTAGGGCAGGCACCATCACATGCGCCGCAGTCAATGCAGGTTCCTGCATCAACAACATACTTGTCTGATCCTTCGCTGATAGCGCCTACAGGACATGTTCCCGCACATGCTCCGCAGCTTACACAGGTATCATCAATTACATGAGCCATTTTACGTTTCCTCCTGGTTTTGCTAATAATATATACAAAAAAGAATAAAAGCTGTTACAAGCTGTATTCTAATATAAAGAACCCGGATACGCAATTAAATCTTGATTAGTCTGTTTTAACTATTGCCGTTTTTCCCTGTCATTTGGAGAGATCTGTCTTCCTGATGGCATCCCTTACGGAAAGCACTCTGGACGGGCTCACCGACAATTCGTCAACCCCCATCCGGAGGAAGGTCTCTGTAAGGGAGGTATCCGCCGCCAGTTCGCCGCAGATCCCCACCCAGGCTCCGTGCTTATGGCCGTTCTTTATGGTGGTCTCGATGGCCCTGAGAACTGCGGGATGGTGAGGGTCATTGATCTTCTCAAGCCTTGCATTCTGCCGGTCTATAGCCAGGGTGTACTGTGTAAGGTCATTGGTCCCTATGGAGAAGAAATCCACTTCCTCAGCCAGTTCCTCACTCATGAACACCGCAGCAGGGGTCTCCACCATTATCCCCAGCTCAACCTCCCCGAATTCATGTCCTTCTTCCTTCAGGGAAGCCTTCACCTCTTCAACTATCTCCTTTATCTGCTTCACTTCACCAACGGAGATGATCATTGGGAACATGATCCCTATACAGCCAAAACGGCTTGCCCTGTATATGGCCCTGAGCTGGGTCTTGAAAACATCCGTCCTGTCCAGACATATCCTTATGGCCCTGTACCCAAGTGCCGGATTATCCTCCTTTTCTATGCCGAAATAATCGCAGCTCTTATCCGCTCCTATGTCCAGGGTACGGATGATCACTTCCCTGCCCTCCATTTTTTCCGCCACGGTTTTATAGGCCTTGAACTGCTCTTCTTCCGTGGGATAATCGCTGCTTTCCAGATACAGAAATTCGCTCCTGAATAAGCCTATTCCCCCTGCATCATTCTTAAGGACCTCGGAGACATCGGATACGGAGCCTATATTGGCAAAGAGCCTTATCTCCCTGCCGTCTATGGTCTTATTTTCCTTACCCTTAAGCTTTTCAAGGAGCTCCCTCTTTTCCTCTTCCTTTTTAAGGAGTTCTCTGTAATGCTCCAGGGTTTTTTCATCGGGTTCCAGGATCAGCTTTCCCACAAAACCGTCTACTATGGCTTCCTTCATGTCCGCATCTTCGGGAAAGTCCACTCCTATTAGGGCCGGGATATTCATGGTCCTTGCAAGGATGGAGGTGTGGGAATTTGTGGACCCGAACCGGGTCACGAAGGACAGTATCTTTGATTTGTCGAGCTGCACCGTCTCGGAGGGCGCAAGATCATCTGCCAGCAGTATCACCGGCACATCACTTTTCGCGGTCTCATCGGCACCCCCGGACAGGATCCTTACCACGCGGCTGCTCACATCCTTTATATCCGCAGCCCTTCCCTGCATGTATTCATCTTCCATTTCGGAAAACATTTCCGCAAAGCTGTCCCCCGTCGCGGAAACGGCATACTCTGCGTTCAGGTTTTCTTCTTTTATCATGTCCTCTATGGATTCAAGATAGTCATCATCTTCCAGCATCATCTGATGCACTTCGAAGACCATGGCGCTTTCCTCACCCGCTTCTTCCGCCACTCTGTCATAGAGCGCCTGCAATTCCTCTTTGGCGGTCTCCACCGCTTCTTCGAAGCGCTCCCACTCTTTTTGGGAGTCTTCAACCTTCCTCTTCTCCACCGTGCTGTCCTTCTTCCTGTATACGGAAGCAAGGCCGACAGCTATACCGCCAAATACCGCTTTGCCTGTGAATTCAGTCATCTGTCCCCTCCCATCATGATAGCTCTGAAACCCAAATACCCTGTACCTTTTGAATATAAAGCGGGCATCCTCCGCTTATTACTGAAGGATGCCCGTGATCATTTACTCTACTTTCGGAAGCTTTGCAACAGACGCCGCAATATCCTCATCCGTAGGGATAACATCGGTCATTTCGCCGTTGTTGTACTGCTCATAGGCCACCAGATCAAAATACCCCGTTCCGGTGAGACCGAATACTATGGTCTTTTCTTCTCCTGTTTCCTTGCACTTCAGCGCTTCATCAATAGCCACCCTTATGGCATGTGAGCTTTCCGGTGCAGGAAGGATGCCCTCGATCCTTGCGAACTGCTCGGCAGCCTCGAATACGCTGGTCTGCTCCACACTTACCGCTTCCATATATCCGTCGTGGTAGAGCTGTGAAAGAGTGGTGCTCATGCCGTGGAAGCGAAGGCCTCCTGCATGGTTTGCGGAAGGGATGAAGCTGCTTCCCAGAGTATACATCTTTGCAAGAGGGCAGATCATGCCGGTATCGCAGAAATCATAGGCAAAGGTGCCTCTTGTAAAGCTGGGGCAGGATGCGGGTTCTACCGCTATGATCCTGTAATCCGCTTCTCCTCTTAATTTCTCACCCATGAAGGGAGCTATAAGTCCGCCCAGATTGGATCCGCCGCCTGCACAGCCTATGATCAAATCGGGCTTGATGCCGTATTTATCCAGAGCTGTCTTGGTTTCCAGACCGATGACCGACTGATGTAAGAGCACCTGGTTCAGTACGCTTCCCAGTACATAACGGTAACCGGGATTCTTTACAGCCGCTTCCACCGCCTCGGAAATGGCGCAGCCCAGACTACCCGTGGTTCCGGGATGCTCGGCCAGGATCTTTTTACCCACATCCGTAGTCTCGGAGGGTGAAGGAACCACCGATGCACCGTAGGTGCGCATAACCTCTCTCCTGAAGGGCTTCTGCTCATAAGACACCTTTACCATGTAGACTTTACAGTCCAGACCGAGATATGCGCAGGCCATGGAAAGAGCCGTACCCCACTGTCCCGCACCTGTCTCTGTCGTAACGCCCTTTAAGCCCTGCTTCTTTGCGTAATAAGCCTGGGCAATGGCGGAATTCAGCTTGTGGCTTCCGCTGGTATTATTACCCTCAAATTTATAATAGATCTTTGCGGGGGTCTGAAGCTTTTCCTCCAGACAATAAGCCCGCACCAGGGGAGAGGGACGGTACATCCTGTAAAAATTCCTTATCTCCTCCGGGATCTCGATCATGGGAGTGGTATCGTCCAGCTCCTGTGCTACCAGTTCCTCGCAGAATATGGGAGTGAGTTCTTCTGCCGTAAGGGGTTTGCCTGTTCCGGGATTTACAAGCGGCGCCGGTTTGTTCTTCATATCCGCCCTGAGATTGTACCAGGACTTCGGCATCTCGCTCTCTTCCAGATAGATCTTGTAAGGTACTTTTGTTTCTGACATGTTTTTTCCTCCTGAAATAAGATTTGGAAACTGTTTAAGCTCCTTATACTCCCGGATACTACCCTTTATTGTTAAAAGTCATTCTATCATAAATCTCCGGATTTGTTAAAGTCAGGGATTCGCTGAAAGAAGGGAAGCAGCCCTCGGATAATCACCTGCCCCGTAGGCAGCTGTTCCCTTTTTGAAAACATCGGATACGATCTGTGCTCCCGAAGCGCCTCCCCAGAGACAGTAATCCTTAGTCCCGACCTTAAGTACATCCGCATTCTCATGGATAATGGCGATGGCCCGCGCCAGATCCTCTCTTGCTTCCTTATCTCCGGGCCGGTACTTAAGCGCAAAGGTGTTGTACCCCTGCAACGACAGCTCATAAGCGTGATAAAAGCACTGCCCCGCAGTAAATTCACCGGCCGTATCATCCACACAGACGATAAAGGCTCCTCCCGGGGTACCCTTAAAGAAATATAACCCGGCGTTCCCTTTGGCGGGATCCCTAAGCTTTTCAAAGTTGGAATAGAGGTCATAATAGGCGGCGGAATCAGCGTTAAGACCCTTAAAGAACAGGGGGAGCCCATTATAGATGTACTCCAGTCCCGCATTCATATCATGCATCCCGCCGTTCTTTTTATAGTAAAGAAGATGGTCAGGGGTGAAAACACTGCTCCTTTTAAACATCTCGTCCATAAGGAGATCCACCTGTCCCTGCTCCGCATCATTGGTGCCGGTGCAGGAATAGATAAAATACCCCCGCTCATTGAGCCTGTTTTCCCTGATGAGCTTTTCAAAGAGGTCGCAGTTCTCCTTGGGATGATACTCTCCGTATCCTCCGTAGTACCAGCAGGAGCAGCTCATGGGCAGAAAATACCTTATGTAATCATAATTATGGCAGAACTGGAACCAGGTGGTGACAGCCCCCATTGAAAAACCCCCGAAGGCCCTGTGATCCCTGGAAGAAGCCAGGCCTTTTTTCGAAGTATCCATGGCATAGGTATGGTACTTTCCTTCCACCGCAGGCATCAGGTCATTTAAGAGATCCCTGTGGAACTGCCGTACCTCGCTGTCTGACTGTCTGATGTCCTTTGGCGCATTATCCGGATCAAAGGTGGCAGCCACAACTATCATGGGAGAGATATCTCCCTTTTCTATCATGTTGTCTAAAAGGTTCTTCGCCAGACCTCCGCCATAGAGAAAGAAGGAATCCGCCGTTTCCCCGAGGCCATGCATCATATAGAAGATATCATAGCGCTTTGCCGTATCATTTCCGTTATATCCATAGGGGAGATAAACAAGAGCCTTTTTCTGAACAGTCCTGCCGTCACCGGCATAATCCTTTGATGTGTACCGGATCTCCGTTACCACTCCCTGCTTTGAAGCGGCCGAACGGTATGAGTCGGGAATACCCTTAGTCCACCCTCTCTGGGCAGCAGGGGTAAAGGGGGCATAGCCAGATAAGAGTAAAGCGCAGGAGAGCGCCATTATAAGAAAGATAACCTTGTATCCAAACCTTCTGACCATCATTCTTTCCCGGCCTTTTCCCCTGACTTTTTCCCTTTGAAGACCAGCACTGCCATGACCAGCAATAAGGAGAGGAGGGATATGATATCCGCAGCCCTCTGCAGCACCGTACCTCCGTAATAAACCCTTACGGAATCCGAGCCTCCTGTATATACCCTTACGCAGCCGTTCTTCCCGCTGCCGTCCACCTTAAGGGTCCTTCCCTGTCCGTCCTCTGCACTGTAGCCGGGATAAAAGATCAGCGGCACATCAACGTAAGCGCTGTTAAGGGATGAGACAGTTACGGCATTCCCCTGTCTCAGCGCCTCATGGTCCCTTCCTTCCGCGTCAAAGGCCGTGTCCCTGTCATTTCCAAGCTTATTCCTGTCCGATACGGCTTTCGGCAGCCACTCTCCGCCTATAACACTCTTGGTGAACTTCACTTCGTTGTAATAATCATCGGAGTACGAATAATAACCCTCCTCCGTCCGGTTTAAGTTTGCCACTGCGGAAACCGTCATTACTGACAGCACCAGTATCACAGCCAGTTCCTTTTTTTCAGCTGCCTTTGCAATATAGATCCCCGCTGCCAGTGAAAAGAGAAGGCAGCTCATGATAAAGAGCCTCCAGGGAAACTGTACCGCTGAAACAAGGCCGGACAGCCTTTTCCATGGAAAGAGTCCGGTGGTAAAAAGTGTGAAAACAATACCGGCCAGGGCAAAGATATCCGCAGTGCGGACCTTCTCATCTTCCCCGTGCTTTATAAGGAATGCCGGGAATAAAAGGATGATCAGGGCTATCCCCATCCTGCCCGCGCTGTTTTCGAAGATCTCCCTAAGTAAAAGCTTTTCATAATCCACATCGAAAATGGATTCAGCGTATTTGAATTCCATGAGTGACATCTGCTCCATGACCGGAAGCCAGTAGAAGCAGGTAAGAGCCGCTGTGACAAGGGCTGCGAGGAAAAGCTTAAGGAGGAGCTCCGGTTTTTTCATAAAGACCCGGGCCCTGACAATGAGATATCCTATGCAGAACAGGATGCAGAATACCGTGGTGAGGGTGTGGCAGAGGAGAGTTCCCGCCATTCCCGCCATAATGAGCCAGGGCTTCTTAAAATCCTTTTCCGTCAGGTCGTAAAGCCCGGCAGCAACGAAGGGGATAAAGATAAAGGCCGTGAATTCCCCCACTGCCGCTCTGGTGTAGATATCGTCCATATGATACTGGCAGAGGGTGTAGCAGACCGCCGAGATAAGTGCCGCCGCAGTGTTTTCACTGATATAGAGGGCACAGAAATACATGGAGACAAAGGCCACGATGACACAGAAGGCCACAAATATATGATAGGAAAGCCCGATCCCCGCTCCCATGGAACGGAGGACGGAGGGTATATACAAAAGGAAGTCGGGATAAAACATGGAACTGGCGTATCCCTCTCCTCCAAAGAAGAGCATATTTACCCTTAAGAAGGGAGCTCCGTTAAGTATCCCGGTCTTTAAGGCCTCAATCCTCAAAAGATGGTAGTCAATGTCATGACCCTGTATGCAGTTCACGGAAAAGAGAGGAAGGCAGGCAAAAACAAGTGTCACCAGCGAAACCGCCAAAGCAAACACCCTGCCGCCATCTCTTCTTTTGTTTCCAAACAGCTCCTGCATGATCACCTGCGTTTCAGGATAAGATGGATCTCGGATGCAAATTCATTCTTATCCACCGTCTCCTGCAGCTCGTCTATCATCTTTACAAACTTCGGTGCAAAATAGTCTTTAAGCCTTCCGTTTCCGTTCTGCTCCAGGCTTACGCAGAGCATACGGTAAAGATCCATCATGTCCGATCCGAATTTCCAGCTTTTCAGCTCCTCAAAGCCCATTTTCTCCGACATGTACTCCAGGGATGAATCGGAAAAGAGATGGGTGTGGGTCCCTCCCGCATGGCGGTTGTAGCAATGCTGGTGAGACGCTTCAAACACGCAGCTCATGGAGAACATGGGGACTGACAGGAACACGTATCTTACGGATCCGTTATCCCTTATGGCTGAAAGGATCTCGTCCAGATTGATTATGTGCTCGAAGACTCCGATAAAGGAGAGCACGTTGGCATCGGTGTTCTTAAGGATTCCGGCTATTTCCCGGCTGTCTGCCTGCTTTAGGACTTCTTCTCCGTTCATCTTATTTGCGAATTCCACCTGGGATGAGGATATCTCTATACCCGTGGCACTGACCCCCATTCCCCTCATGGCTCCCACGAAGTAGCCGCTTCCGGCACCGTCGTCCAGAAGCTTTATATCTTCTTTTGAAAGCCCGTCCTCCTTAAGTGCATCAATCAGAAAAGCGGCCTTGGGCTCATATATGCTCTTTAAGCGGTTCCTGTACTTTTCCCTGTCTTCCTCGGAATAGTTATTCTCGTAGGAATCTATGAGGTAGACCCTGTTGGCGAAATCCTCCGTGTCCTCATGGGCACTGTTCACATGACCGCACACCGGGCAGAGATAGTAGTCCATTCTCTGGCTCTTATACAGGGGCTCCCCGCTTATGGGAGCATGGCATATCTTGCACTTTTCCCTTTTTTTCTGTATAAGGAGCGCATCCGCCTGACGCGCGGACATCTCCAGCATGCTGTCGTTATGCTCAAAGAAATCGCTCTTTATGGAGAGGAGATTTCCCAGAGGTTTTCCGTATTTCCTGTTCTTCATACATTTCCCTTTCAATCATCGAAAGCCATGCAATTCCGATGCCGCTTCATGATGCGGATCCGGCCGGCTCCTAAAGCCTTACCCATCCCGGAATGGTCTTTGTAAAGCTGTCTTTTTCCTTCAGATACTCCTTAGGATATATTATCATATTATCCGCTCTTTCGTTTAAGAGCCCGGCCCACTCGGAAAAAGTGGAATTTGCCGTGATAAGACACTTAGCCTTGCTCATAAGGAGCATGTCGATATAGCTCCTGTCCCCGGAATTAAGGGTTACCGGGGTCTTTTCCGGGATCCAGTCAAAAGCGGTGGTTATAAAATCCTTGTCGTCGGAGAAAATATATATCCGGGGATCCCCGTATTTTTCTCTGGCCATATCCACTGCTTTTTTATAATAATCCATACCGAGATTGATGAAATCCTCCGTATATCCGGGATTTAAGTAATCTCCCCTCCTTACATGGATGCAGAGTGAACCCCCCTCCCTTATCTCTCTTAAAAGCTGTTCGTTCTCTTCCCCTATCACTTCCTTCTTTTCGGAAAAGGACAGGGCGGAACGGAGCTTCGGGAGGTCATCCTTATAATAGGCCTCGTCCAGAAAGTACCCGGTTATATAGAGGTTCCGTCCCTTCGGAAGGTTATCTATCCTTGCTTTAAGGGTATTCTCCTTTTCCCTTCCGGTCTCGGATATATGGTTCCTTTCAAAATGCCTGCCGGCGCAGAGCCTTGTCACACGGTTAATGAAAACATTAAGCTTACTGCTTCTTGGAAGGGCTCCGGAGCAGCAGTAGACTTCAAAGAGTCCGGCCTTTTCAAAAACAAAATCAGGATTGTCTTCTCTCCTGAAGAGCTTTTCCAGCTCAAAGCCCTGATGGGCGCTGTTAAAGCTGTACCAGGAAATATCCGCCAGGATCCTTTCCTCCGGGTACCTTTTCCTTAAATATGTGTAAAAGGCGTACTGGAACATCTGGTTCCCGAGCCCGCTTGTAAACCTCTGTATATACATGATATTTCTATGCCGCTTCTTTCGCTCTTTTTACTCAGACCGCCTCATCTTCGGACGGCCGAATCTCACATGCAGATAATACTTAAGGCAGGGAAAGAACATTCCGGCGGTTTCTGCCGAAGGGTGCCTTACAAATACCGAGAGCGCGGTCTTAAACTCCCTGCCGGCTCTCTTCAGGGCATCCCTGCTGAGTCCCGCATTTTCTTCCACCCACTGCATCATCTTCCGCTTCAGGTCGCATTCCTCTATAAGGTAGTTCCGTTTAAGCTTCCTGGAGTTCCAGCTTTCGCCTCCCTCCTTTGCCACAAACCTGTGTGCCACCATCACATCATCAAAGCGGAATATCTTCCCCTGGAGAAGGATAAAGGTGAAGATGACCCCGTCA
>JAFVEU010000117.1 GCA_017475845.1 Lachnospiraceae bacterium
GAATTTGCTTCGATGAGCTCGGAAATCATGGTAAAGAGTCCGCCTGCAGTACCGAGGATTATCACATGTCCCTCTTCCACCACCACGGAACGGCCTTTCCTGAGATCCTGTACCTTTTCATCTATGGCGTTACAGATGATACCCGTAAGCGTACTGAAAATGAAAATACCTATGATGGTGACAAAGAGCATGGCAAAGATGAAACCGGCACTGAAATCACCGTCACCGCAGACAGGTCCGGGATCCAGCACATGAATAAGGCTGAGCCAGATACCACGTCCGAATCCGTGTTCACCGTCATTTCCGGCAAGGGAGATAATGAAACCCATGAGCATTACCGCCGCAACGCTTGCAACGGTAAGGAGCTTTATCAGTGCCCCTGTTCCCTTTGACATCTGGTTATCAAACCAGTACAACAGTTTGTTCTTTTTCATTACTAGCTTAAAACCTTTCTCTTACTGAGGTTTATTCCCCTTTAACCCCTTGATTACATAAATCGCGAAAAGAATGACAGCGACCCCTATACCTACAGGATAGGCTACAGTGCTGTTAAGCTTTAATCCTTCATCCGCCATCATTATATAGGTCACGCTTACTGCAGTCATGAATGTGGCCGGCAGAGCTGTGAGTAAGCTATAGATTTTATGATCATGTGTTTTTATGAGATAAGCAGTGGCTACCCATAAGGATATCATGGCCAGAGTCTGGTTACTCCAGGAGAAATACCTCCAAAGGACATTGAAATCCAGCTGGGTGAGTACGGCACCGATACCAAGTAACGGTATTGTGATAACCAGACGGTTGCGGATATGTTTCTGTTCCAGATTTGTGATCTCAGCAAGTATAAGTCTGGCAGAACGGAAGGCCGTATCGCCGGAAGTAATGGGGCAGGCTATAACGCCGATTATAGCAAGTACGCCTCCTACCGGTCCCAGCATTCCCGTTGAAACATCAAATACAACGCCGGACTGTCCAAGCTCGCCGATAGCGGCATTAAGACCGCCGGTGGCTCCGTAAAAAGCCACTCCGCCTGCAGCCCAGATAAGGGCGATAACCGATTCTGAAAGCATGGCGCCGTAAAAGATCAGGCGGCCTTCTTTCTCGGATTTAAGGCACTTTGCAACCATGGGTGACTGGGTAGCGTGGAAACCGGATATTGCTCCGCAGGCCACGGTTACGAACATGAAGGGCCAGATGGGAAGGTTATCGGGATGAAGGTCCTTAAGGACTATCTCCGGAACAGTGTAACCTCCGGAAACGATACCGAATAAGATCCCCACAGCCATTATTATGAGCACCGCTCCAAAGAGAGGATAAAGCCTTCCGATTATCTTATCGATGGGAAGGAGGGTTGCAAGGACATAGTAGATAAGGATCACAACGATCCAGAAGGTGGTGGAAAAGCTTTCCGGTGTAAGCCTTGCAAGCAGTGCCGCCGGTGAATTTACAAATACGGTTCCGGTAAGTAAAAGGAGCAGCACGGAAAAAAGACGCATGAACCACATTGCCGCAGGACCCAGATAAATACCGCTAAGCTCGGCTATCGAAGCTCCGTCATGGCGTTCCGAGATCATCCCGGACATATAGTCGTGGATGCCGCCTCCCAGGACAGCTCCAAAGACTATCCATAAGAATACCACCGGTCCGAAACAGGCTCCCATAAGGGCTCCGAATATGGGTCCGGTCCCTGCGATATTTAAGAGCTGCACCAGAAAAGCTTTCCAGGTGGGAAGTGGGATGAAATCCACCCCGTCCTGTCTCAGGTAAGCCGGTGTCTTCCGGTCATCCGGAGAAAAAATGTTTTCGGCCAGCTTTCCGTAAAACAGATAACCTGCGACAAGTACTGCAAAAGATAAGATCAATGATATCATAACTTTTAACCCCCTTTGATCAGTCTGTTATCGTAATCCCCTTAAGTATCTCTTCCTTTTTCCGTCTCTTCGGATCAAAACCGTTTTCAAGCTTTGAGGCTGTAAGTGTGATAAGCCACTCCAGGAAAAAGTAGATCACCGCCACGGCTATGAGCGGGAAAAACGCCTCATAGGTACGGCTTCTCACTATGTCTCCCATCTTTGTAAGATCCTGTACAGCTATATATCCAACCACTGCCGTAGCCTTGATAAGGGATACCAGCTCATTCCTGTAGACCGGAAGGAAATAAGGCATGGCCTGTGGCAGTATGAAACGGAAAAAGCTCCTGATATCACTGTAGCCCAGGGCAAGAGCCGCTTCGGTCTGTCCGCTGTCCACGGCTCCAACGGCGATCCTTAGCATATTTAATACCCCGGAAGCAAAGATCAGCGAGAAGGCAATGACCGCCACTATGGTACCGCTTATATCGACCCATGAGAACACCACATAGTAAAGGATCATAAGCAGCACTACAGTAGGCATTCCAAGCACAAGCCGGACAGAACGGTCCGCAAGGAAATTTGCCATCCTTCCTCCGCCCCTGCAGGCCATAAATACGAGAAATCCCAGGATAGTTCCGAAAAGCACGGATAATACGGTTATGAGCAGTGTGGTGAAGATACCGGAAAGAAACAGGGTGTAGCGGTCCTCTTTCACAAAGGTCTTTATGAAACTGCTCTTCACCGAAGAAATAAAACCGCTTATGCCATTGCCGGCAGCGAGGCCGGTATCCTTCACCATTACGCCGTTCTGCTCCTCAAAGAGCACCTGTGAAAAAATGATCTCCTCTGCCCTTTCGGGAGTGTATTGCAGATCTGAAGCGATGATATCCGTTTTACCGCTCTTACAGGAAGCGACGATCGAATCCCAGTCAAAGATCTTTACGGATATATCCGCATTGATATAAGCTGCAAAGCGGTTTACAAGCTCCATATCATATCCCACCAGGTTATTTCCTTCATAGAAACTGTAGGGCTCCACATCTCCGGTGGTTCCCACGGTAAGAGTATATTCCGGTGAGAGAGGCTTTTTTGTTTCCGGCATTTCATGGTCACCTTCCACCACCCAGCGGTCATACATATCATCCAGGGTACCGTCAGCCTTGATCTCATCTATAAAGCTGTTTACCTTATCCTCGATATCCGGGATATCGGATCTGTCGGAGATCCCGATAGCGATCCTGGTGGGATCCCCTATGCTGCCATCAAGGAGCCTTACCCCTTTAAGACCGTTTTCAAGGGCAAGCTCCATCTGTTTCCTGTCATAGACATAGGCATCGATCTTCCCCTGTGCAAGGGCTTCATAGCCGGAAAACTTTTCCATGATGTATATCTCCGCCCCGGGATAGAGTTTTCTCACCAGCTGTTCCTGTACGGAACCGTTTGAAACACCTATCCGCACTCCCGGTTCCGAAAGAAAGGCAAACTGATCCTCTCCTCCATAAGCCGGTATGGAAGCCGGCAGGAAAAAGAGCATGATAAAAAGCAGGGCGAAAAAGCCCGCAAAAAGCTTATCCGTATTTTTGTTCCGTCTTCCTGTCATTTTCCAAACCGTATCCTATATGGATAAAAATGCAAAGGGATCTTCATCATGTATAAAATGCATGAGCTGGAAAGCAAAGGGCATGGCTGTCAGTTCTTCCTTGAGGATACGCTTTACCTCCTCTTTATCTGCCAGCATAACCTGTATCTCTTCGCTTTCTTCCGCATATTTATTGCTTAATTCACCTTCCGCATATCCGTAAACTATGCCTACGGATTCATCAGTAAGACCCACGGTGGTGAATCTGGCCTCGGTAAACATTTTATCACATTTTACGGGATGGAAGGTAAGCCCTGTCTCCTCATGAAGCTCACGGATCGCAGCCTCCTCCATGTTTTCACCGCTCTCCATTAGCCCTGCGGGAAGCTCATAGACAAAATCATCTATGGGATACCTGTACTGTCTGATGATCACCACCTGATCATGTTTTTCGCCATACAGGGCATAGATTATAACCCCGTCGGGATCGTTCCTCCTGGTGCTGATCTTCAGCTTCTCTATGCTGTCTGCCCGGGATGCCACGTTATAATGGGATTCATGGCCCTTGGAATTAAAGCCGTGGGCATCATAGAGATTTACGAATTTTGTGTCTGTAAGCTTTGTTATGTCCTTTACATTTATCATCCGGGGCTTTGCTCCTTTCCTTCATTCCACGGGACAGTAATAACCGCCCTCTGTCCTTTTAATAAATTCTTCCCTTGCCTTCTTAAGTATATCACTGTTTTCCATCAGGTCTATGGCTGCAGCGGAGAGCACCTTTCCCGCATGGAGGGCGGCCTTATGTCCCAGGGAGCTTCCGGCTGAAGACACGTTCTGCCAGCTGTGTCCCGGACAGTCCTCCGGCCAGGAGGCCTCATGTATCTGGGCTGTGGGCGTGAGCCAGCTCACGTCCCCCACGTCTGTGGATGTGGCTTCAAACCTCTCTTCACCGGAAAGATCCTTAAGACTAAGGGACATGGATCCTTCATTATTTCCGTAGGTCTTATGGAGTTTCCCTGCAAATTCCAGCTCTTCTTTGCTGAATTCCGGAGTCCCCAGAGCCTTGTAGTTCTCATATAAAAGCTTTTCCAGAGTATTATTCGGAACTATTTCGGACAGTCCGTCTATAAGCTCTCTGTCAAATTGAGTCTCCGTCATGAGGGCAGCCCCTTCGGCTATCTTATCAACTCTTTTCTGCAATACCAGAGCATCCTTTACCTTCGGGGATCTGACCATATAAAGCACTTCCGCTCTCGGCTGCACCACATTGGGACTCACACCTCCCGCATCGGTGATGGCATAATGGACCCTTGCGCTGCTGTCCATATGTTCTCTTAAGAACTGTACGCCTATGTTCATGAGCTCCACGGCGTCAAGAGCGCTCCGTCCCTTTTCCGGCGCTCCGGATGCGTGGGACGCTATGCCCTTAAAGGTATATTTAACCTGGATGCAGGCGTTGGAAGAGCCTGTCACCACTTCATTCTTATCATAGGGATGCCAGGTCAGGGCCGCATCCAGCTTTTCCCACACCCTGTCCTTTGCCATAAAGGCCTTGGAAGCCCAGCCCTCTTCCCCGGGACAGCCGTAAAGTATCACCGTGCCCTCTTTACCGGAGCCGGACAGATATTCCTTTATGCCAAGAGCCGCAGCCATTGCTCCCGCTCCCAGCAGGTTATGTCCGCAGCCGTGGCCGTTCCCTCCGGTCTCAATGGGCTTTCTCACGGCAGAAAACCTCTCCTGTGAAAGTCCCGATAACGCATCATATTCGGCAAGTATACCTATAACCGGCCTGCCCTTTCCGAAGGATGCGCTGAAAGCCGTGGCTATTCCCGAGATCCCTTTATCA
>JAFVEU010000118.1 GCA_017475845.1 Lachnospiraceae bacterium
ATGGCACGGGATGCCGGAAGCTTCCTTGTCCCGAAGACCTTCTTTGCCGCCAGAACATCTTTCCTGGAGAGCAGGGCGCTGTACATCTCTCTTGCCCGGCCCGCCAGATTATGGGCCTCATCCACCAGAAAGATATAGCTGCCGTTTACCCCTTCTCCGAAAAAGCGCTTGAGCTTCACTCTGGGGTCAAAGCAGTAATTATAATCCAGTATGACCGCATCACAGAAAAGGGACAGATCAAGGGAGAGCTCGAAGGGACAAACCTGCCTCTCCTCCGCATATTCAAGGATCCGTTTCCTGCTGTGATCGTCTTCCTTAGTGATAAAATCATAAAGGGCATCATTTATCCTGTCATAATGCCCTTTCGCATAACTGCACTCCGCCGGATTGCATCTCACCTCCCCGGTAAAGCACACCTTTTCCTTCGCTGTAAGAGTTACCGTCTTGAAATAAAGATCCTGCTTCCTTAAGATCTCAAAGGTCTCATTGGGAACTATGGAGGTAACGGTCTTTGCGGTGGCATAGAAGATCCGCTCAAAAAAGCCCTCTCCCATAGCCTTGATGGCGGGAAACAATACGGAAACCGTCTTCCCCGTCCCGGTGGGAGCCTCCAGAAAAAGCCTGCGGCCGTGGAAAACAGTCCTGTACACTCCCTCAGCCAGCTCCTTCTGACCTTCCCTGTAAGTAAAGGGAAACTTTAATCCCTTTATGGAATCATTTCTCTTATGTCTCCACTTCTGGGAAAAATCCGCCCATTTCCTGTAGTCCTTTATCAGGGAATCAAAAAAGGATTTAAGCTCCCCGAAGGTAAATCCGAAGTGAAAATACTTCACCTCCTCGGATTCCATATTACAGTATGTCATACGGACGTTGATCTCTGAAAGGCTGTTCTGAAGCGCATAGATAAAGGCATAGCACTTGGCCTGGGCAAGATGCAGCATCTCAGGCTCCTTAAGCCTCTTTAATTCCTTATATACACCCTTGATCTCATCAACGGTAACACAGCCCTCATCCGGGGTTATTATCCCGTTCGCCCTGCCGTCGATCACGAGATCATATTTATCAAAAGGAAGCACCAGCCTTAAAGGGACCTCCGCGTGATATTCGGCCCCCTCTCTCTGCTGCAGCATCCTGTGGATCCTGCTGCCCTCCTGCATGGCATCGCTTTTTCCGGAACGGTGCCTGTCATCGATATCCCCGGAACGAAGTATGAATTCAACAAGGGAGCGGACTGAAATATTTATTTTATCCTTGCTTTCAACAGAAGGCATAAACGATCATTCGGAACTGCCACCTGCACTTACCTCAGGCGGCATACACGTACCCCGGCATTTGTCTTATAACAGGAAAATGTTATTCTCCTCCGCAGTCTTTATATCCTCATCAAGCCATATGGAGGACTGAACCTCTCCTATATGGGCCTTTTCGAGGAAATACATACAGATCCTTGACTGACCTATGCCGCCTCCCACGGTATAGGGCAGCTCTCCCCAGAGAAGGGATCTCTGGAAAGGAAGTCCGGCTCTTTCCTCACAGCCGCATATCTTAAGCTGTTCTTCAAGACTCAGCTCATCCACTCTTATACCCATGGAAGAAAGCTCCAGAGCACAGTCCAGTACCGGATAATAAACTATTATATCCCCATTTAATTTCCAGTCATCATAGTCGGGAGCTCTGCCGTCATGCTTTTCCCCGTTGGAAAGCACTCCGCCGATCTGGGAAATAAAGATGGCCCCATGCTCCTTTGCGTAGATATATTCCCTCTCCTTGGGAGTCTTGTCTGGATACAGGGACAGAAGCTCCTCACTGCTTATAAAAGCAATATCCTCCGGCAGTTTATTCGTCAGAAAATCGTATCTCTCATGGAGCTTTTTCTCTGTCTTTCTTAAGGCAGCATATACGTGCCGCACCTTATCCTTAAGAGTCTCCGTATTCCTCTCGGATTTCTCTATGATGGCCTCCCAGTCCCACTGGTCCACATAGATGGAATGGAGATTATCCGTATCCTCATCTCTTCTTATGGCGCACATATCGGCATAAAGCCCCTCACCGGAGCTGAAGCCGTAATCCTTAAGGGCAAAGCGCTTCCACTTCGCAAGGGACTGGACTATCTCCACCTCTTTATCGTTCTGCTCCTTTATCCCAAAGGCAACAGGCCTCTCAACCCCGTTCAGGTTGTCGTTCAGACCCGATTCCTTCCTTACAAAAAGAGGGGCTGACACTCTCGTAAGATTCAGCTCCCCTGCAAGAGCCCGCTCAAAAACATCCTTTACTTCCTTAATGGCGATCTGTGTCTCATGCACATCCATATTGGGTTTATAGCCCTTCGGTATAACAATGCTCATTTCCTTATCTCCTGTATTTTTATCTTAACTGATTTACCAGGTCAGGATCTCATATCCGGTTTCGGTCACTACCAGCTGCACTTCCCACTGGGCGGAAAGGCTGCCGTCATCGGTATATACCGTCCAGCCGTTGTCCTCATCGGTAAAGATATCGTGTTTTCCCATGTTCACCATGGGCTCAATGGTAAAGCAGAGCCCCGGAACCATAAGCATTTCAGTTCCCGGTTCCGACACAAAGCTCACCCAGGGATCCTCATGGAAATCCTTACCGCAGCCGTGTCCCCCGATCTCCTCCACCACGGAATAGCCTCTGGACTTACAGAACTCATTTATGGCACTGCCCATATCCCCGAGACATCTCCAGGGCTTTACTTCCTTTAAGCCCACGGAAACGGCTTCGTGGACGTCATCCACAAACTGCCTGACCTTCGGATCCACATCTCCGATGATGAACATCCTTGAAGAGTCGGCATAATAGCCGTTCAGAATAGTGGTACAGTCCACGTTCACGATGTCACCATCCATAAGGATGTCCTCCTCCGACGGGATACCGTGGCACACCTGATCGTTGATGGAAGTGCAGACACTCTTCGGGAAGCCCTCGTATCCAAGGGTCGCGCAGGTGCCGCCCATATCATGTGTTATTTTAGCAACCCAGTCATCAATGTCCTGGGTGGAGATCCCTGCTCTTATGTGTTCCGTAACATAATCCAGACAGGCTCTGTTTATCTCGGAGCTCTTCTTTATCCCCTCTATATCCTCCGGAAGCTTTATAATGCTGTGATCCGGCACGGTGAAGCCCCGGTCCCTGAAGGTTTCAAGCTTTTCATCAAAGGCTAAATGACAGGTCTTGTATTTTTTATTGCTTCCGCACCAGCAGAGCTCATTCCTTCCTAATCTCATCAAAAATCTCCTTATAAACACTTATTTCCCTTACTTATTCAGAACTCTTCGGATCCTGAAGAGATACTCTCATATACATACTGTCCCTGACAGCGTTTTCGATCCCGAAGATAAGCAGCAGTACAAAGGCTATACCTGCTGAATCCACCAGCACATCCCGGGCGCATCCGTATCTTCCCCTCACGAACATCTGGTGTATCTCGTCCGTACAGGCGTAGAAAACACATATGCCCATGGTCATGCTGTACAGCTTCTTTCTGGAATCCGTCCAGAAAATCAGGCCGAACCACACCGTAAAGGATAATATCCCGAACTCGATCATATGGGCGGACTTCCTCACCACCCCGTCCACATAGGAAGCGTAGAGCTCCCTCTCTTCCGGAGAGGAGACATCTATAAAGCCCAGACTGTCTCCGGCATCCACCACATAGTAAGCAATGAGCATGCTGTGCATTGTCGATTCCTCCGCTTCCCTGGATGAAAAGAAAAATATCAGAGCCATCATGAATACTGCGGGAAGCAGGAAAAAATACCTCTTAAAACTCTTTCTTTTCAAAGCAGTAAACTCCGTATGCGGATGAAAGAACGATGTAGACCACGCTGCTTATCATCACCTTCGGGACATTCCTGGTGGCAAAGAACTGCAGCTCCTGGAACTGCGGGGTAAGGAGGATGTTTTTTATCCATACGGCAGGCAGAAAATGGATGCCGTCCGTAGCTAACAGCATGATAAGGCGGGGAACTGCCACCACTGAGATAAAGAAAGCAGCAAAGGCCTTTTTCCTCGGTGTCAGCGCAAAGCAGAGCATGACTGCAATGGAAAGTCCCGCAACAAAAAGCGGCATGGCAAGAGCCACTGCCTCCAGAAAGTCAAATATCACCGGCAGATCTATGGTCCCGTCGTGGACCTGGAAAAGGGGAGTGATCACCAGAAAAGCCACTGTGGCAAAGAGCGCACAGAGAAGAAGCACAATTATCCCGGTAATAAACTTGCCGAAATAAATATGCTTCCTTGTAAGCCCAATGGTTGACTTATCCCTTATCCTGGGATCCGGATAATTACTTCCGATCACTTCGTCAGCAACGAATATCATGGCATAGTAAGGTATCCAGAAGAACCCCTTGGCAAACATAATGAGATTATAGGCAAAGGTTCCGTCATTCATTCCGTAGATAATGTCACGGAAAGCAGTCATGGAGAGATTTGCCACTATGACAGCAGACAGTATCCCTATTATGAACAGTCTGAAATACTTATCCGTAAGGGATCTGTTAAGCTGCGTCTTAATATAATAAACCATCTACTTTATTCATCCACAGAGTAGTTCGGTGCTTCCTTTGTAATATGTATATCGTGGGGATGACTCTCCTTTAAGGAGGCTGCGCTTATCTTCACAAAATTGCTCTTTTCCTGCAGATCCTTTATGGTAGGACATCCGCAGTAGCCCATTCCCGAACGTAAACCTCCGATGAGCTGGAAAACAGTATCTTCAAGGCTCCCCTTATAGGCAACCCTTCCTTCCACTCCTTCCGGTACCAGCTTCTTGGCGCCTTCCTGGAAATATCTGTCACTGCTTCCCTTATTCATGGCAGAGATGGAACCCATTCCTCTGTAAACCTTGTATTTTCTGCCCTGATAGAGCTCGAAGGAGCCCGGAGCCTCGTCACATCCCGCAAACATGGAACCCATCATGACAACGGAACCGCCTGCCGCAATGGCTTTGGTTATATCGCCGGAGTACTTGATGCCGCCGTCGGCGATTATGGGAACTCCCGAACCCCTGGCGGCTTCATAGCAGTCCATGACGGCTGAGATCTGGGGCACGCCGATACCGGCCACAACTCTGGTGGTGCAGATGGAACCGGGTCCGATCCCCACCTTCACCGCATCTGCTCCGGCTTCGATGAGAGCCTTTACCGCTTCCCCTGTCGCCACATTTCCCACGATCACATCCAGATCCGGGAAAGCGCTCTTCACTTCTCTTAAAACACTGATGACATTTTTGGAATGGCCATGGGCGCTGTCTATCACAACGCAGTCCACATGGGCTTTTACCAGAGCCGCCGCCCTCTCAAGGAAGTTGGCGGTGATACCGAGAGCCGCCCCGCAGAAAAGGCGTCCCTGGGAATCCTTTGCGGAATTGGGATATTTGATCTGCTTTTCTATATCCTTGATAGTGATTAGGCCCTTTAAGTTTCCTTCCTTGTCCACCACCGGAAGCTTTTCCTTCTTTGATGCGGCAAGGATATCCTTTGTTTCGTCAAGGGTAACCCCCTCTTCAGCAGTGATCAGGCCTTCACTGGTCATGCATTCTCTTATCTTTCTGGAATAATCTGTCTGGAATTTCAGGTCCCTGTTGGTGATGATGCCCACCAGCTTCTTTCCTTCGGTAATGGGGACTCCGGATATCTTGAATTTCGCCATGAGTTCGTCGGCGTCTTTTAATGTATTTTCGGGAGAGAGATAAAACGGATCGGTGATGACACCGTTTTCGGAACGCTTGACCTTGTCGACCTCGTCAGCCTGTTCCTCAATAGACATGTTCTTGTGGATGATACCTATGCCGCCCTGTCTTGCCATTGCTATGGCCATGGCGCTTTCCGTGACTGTGTCCATTCCGGCGCTCATCATCGGGATATTGAGCCTTATCTTCCGTGTGAGATCTGTCGAAATGTCGATCATATTCGGTGTCACCTCCGAATATGCAGGAACCAGAAGTACATCATCAAAAGTAATTCCGTCACCTATGATCTTTCCCATGTCGTCGATCCTCTCCTTTCGTTATACTCGCAGACCTCATCCGGGGCTGCTCGTTATATACTGCTCCACCATTAAATCTTTTCATAGAGTTTAACAGATTATGCATAAATGTCAAAGGGTAAAATGTACTGCATAACGCCCGTCATTTTACAAACACCTTTGACGGATATATCTGTTTTATCGCGTCAACGATCTTCTGATCCGGCTCCAGAAGTACCTTTAACCCTTCTCCCCCTTCACGGATCACCATAACGAACCTTCTCCTGTCGGGATAGCCGGAGGTGAAATCCACGGTCTTAAGGGTCATGTTCTTATACTGATCAAACTGCCATGCTCCCTCCTCCGCAAAGATCTCCATCTTGTCAAGGTCGTATTCCGCAGCCTTCTTCCTCTTTTCCTTTGAAAAGATCCTGTCAATGCTTAAGCTTCTCTGGAGATACAGATATTCGAATTCCACGTTTAAGCGGGGAAGCAGAAAATATCCGGCCGCAGCCACGGCGATTCCCGGAATGAATAAGAAAGGGATCATCATAAACAGCCCTGCCAGGAAAAAAACAGCGGCAAACGCATATATCCCTATCCTCACGATCCCGGCGTATCCCGGGGTTTTTCTCTCTATAAGCCACTCCACATAGGTATCATTCATAAACGGTATATCGATCCTTTCCTGGTTTCATTTTGGGAAAAACGGTTTCTCCGGCATCACATTTTTCTCCGGAGCCGTATTTAAAAAATACATCAATATCAGAGCAGACACAAGCCCCGAAAGGAGTATGAGGATCACCTTTCCGGCAAAAGTCCCGAAAAAAACGGGAAGGGGGTAAAAATAGGTGACATACACGTAGATATTTGCTGCACTGTGTATGAGTACCGGAGCAGGGAGCGCGTCAAATCTCCAGAAAGCATAAGCCAACACCAGCCCGAAGAGAAAAGCATATATAAACTGCACCGCATTCCCGTGATAGATCCCGAAGATAACGGCCGAGCCGGCTCCCGCCGCAATGGCTGTCACATATACGCAGAGCCTCTTAAAGAGGAGCCATCTGAAGATCACTTCCTCCATAAAGGGTGTGGCCACGCCGTAGAGCAGTACTCCCACATATACGGGAAAGCGGAAGAGCCAGGGTCTGACCTCCGTTGTATATGAAGGGAAGAACCTGTCAATATTTACGGAGGAAAGCAGAGTATTAAGAAATATGGCCAGAGCCGCCCCAAGTACCGGGCAGAGAAGCATCTTCTTTTCAATCTTCATAGTATCTCTATCTCCTCATTGAGACACACGGAATATATCTTTTTCTCCGCCACCGGGATCTTTAATATCTGCTCCAGTGCTTCCCCGTAAAGCTCCAGCTGCTTCCTGTAACGTCTTATAAGTATATCCCTGTCCTTAACACGGTCTGTCTTATAGTCCATAACGACGATCTTCCCATCCTCTATAAAGAAGGCGTCAATGATCCCCTGGATCTGCACTGTTTCGTCCTCCGGTCCCCCGGGAAAGACCAGAGAAGCCTGCTTTCCCATTATAAAGGGCTGTTCCCTGAAGAGGGAGTGCTCCCTGTCTGCAGCGCTCATCCTCTTATAAAGCGGGGTTTTTAAGAACCCCTGCACATTATAAACACTGACCAGTTCCCTTTCTTCCCCTGAAAGGCTCCCCTCTTTCTCAAGGTTTAAGAGGAACTCTTCCACCTTGTTTTTCTCGTATCCGAGATCCGGAGGCAGAAGGCTCATGACCTTATGGAAAACGGTTCCCCTGAGTGCCGCGGCCTCCCTGCTCCTCTTCTCTTCCTTTTTCCTCTCCTTTTTTTCTTCTTCGCTTTCTTCGGAGATAAGCTCCGTGATATCCCGGGGCTCTTCCCCCTCTACCTCCATGCTCTTTATCTTAAGCTCCGAAACGCTGACCTTTGAGGGAGTTATAAGAGCCGCCTTATGAGCGTATTCAAAGTGCAGCTCCTCCGAAAGCTTATTATACCTCTCACTGTCCATGACGGCACCGGATGCTGTTACCGCTTCCCGGGAAAGCATCATTTCTTCCGCTTCCTCCACCCTCTCTTCCACCAGCTCCTCCGGGGAGATATAAAGCCTTTCCATGGTATCGGAAAGCTCCCTGCCGCTACCTGATTGAAGGGCGGCCATTATGAAATCCAGGAAGGAATTGGCATTTTCGGCGCTGTATAACTTTTCTTCCGTCTTATTCCTGTCCTTCACGGTACCGGTGATAAAAAGCTTTTCCTTCGCTCTGGTAAGCCCCACATACAGAACCCTCATCTCCTCCCCGGTGCCGTCAAGCCTTATCCTGTAGGAGGAAACATTTTTAAGTAAAGGCTTTATTATAAGCTTTCTCTCCTGATCCGTGATATTTAAGCCTATACCCAGATCCTTATGGATGATCACGGCCTCCGTGGCATCGGAACGGTTAAACTGCCTGTCGGCATTTGCCAGGAAGACCACGGGGAACTCAAGCCCCTTTGACTTATGGATGCTCATGATCCTTACGGCCTCTGCCCCTCCGGTCTTTCCCGCTTCCCCGAAGTCCAGATCATATTTCTTCATCTTTTCGATATATCTTAAAAAGCGGAAAAGCCCTCTGTAGCTCGTGCTCTCAAAGTCCGCCGCTTTTTTGACAAGGAGCTCCAGATTCTCCCGGCTCCCGTCGTTCTTGGTCATGGCTAAAAGATCGTATCCCTCTCCGATAAGCTGCTTGATAAGCTCGTGAAGGGGGGTATAATGCAGCATCTCCCTGTATCTCTCAAGCTTTTTAAGAAAGACCCCCGCCTTTTCCTTAAGCTCCTCCCCGTACTCCCCCTTTGTCAGGGCGTCATACATAAGCCCCTCTTTGTGAGAAGCCCTTATAAGCGAGAGATCCGCGTCATTAAGGCCGCCGAAGGGGCTTTTCAACACCGCTATGAGCGGGATATCCTGCCGTGGATTGTCTATGATATTAAGGAAATTAAGGACATCCCTTACTTCCCTTGTCTTGAAATAGCCGCCGGTCCTCTCCGTGACAGCAGGGATCCCCCTGCTCTTAAGCACGTCCCTTATGACCTCATCCACACCGGAGGCTGTACGGAGGAGCACTGCAAAGTCCGAGTATCCGGCCTTTCTCTTAACGATGCTGCCATCCTTCCTTTCGGTGATCTCGAAGCTTCCCACCATGGAAGCGATCCTGGATGCTATATAAGCAGCCTCCAGCTCGGGTTTCTCAATATCCGTATTGTTTCCCCTCTCCAGGAGGCAGAGCTCGGTCTTACAGGCTTCCGTATCGCTGTCATAGCCTTCCCCGTAATACAGATACTGGTCTTCATCATATTCTATGCCCCCGGTGTCCTCATGCATTATCCCTTTGAAAAGGGCGTTCACCGAAGCTATGACACAGCTTCTGGACCTGTAATTCCTGTTAAGCAGGATCCTTTCGCTGTCGGGGTCACTTTCATAGCTCTTAAATCTCTTCATGAAGATCTCCGGTTCCGAAAGCCTGAAGCCGTAAATGCTCTGCTTCACATCCCCCACGCAGAAATAGTTGTTTTTCCCGGCGACCCTTGTGAGAATGGCTTCCTGGATTCCGTTGTTGTCCTGATACTCGTCTGTCATGACCTCCCTGTAGAAATCCCTGTAGCTATCTCCCGCATCGCTCTTCAATACGGAAAGTGCAAAGTGCTCCAGATCCGAAAAATCAAGGACCCCCTTCTTTTCCTTCTTTTCCCCGGTCCTTGACCTGTATTTAAGAGTCAGTCCCACAAGCTCCCTTACTGCGGTAAGAGAGAGCTTAAGCTCGGATATCACCTGTTCTTTATCCTTGGAAAAAAGGTCATTCCTAAGCTTAATTAAAAGATCCTTTTTACTGTTCCTTATATCCTTTACCCTGGTCCTAAGATCCGGATCCACCCCCTCATCCTTTTTGGAGGAAAGACGGTCAAACGTAAGGAGCTTAAGGGCTTCATACCTCTTTTCATAGCTTTTCTCCGCAAGGGCCGAAAAAACCGCAGCTCTTTCATCCTGTAAGAGAGGCAGGTACATATAGGGTCCCGGCGCTTCCTTTGACAGGCTTATAAGCTGATCGTACTCCTTAAGGGCAGTCCCTAAGATGCTGTTGGACAGAGCGATGACCGGTTCCTCCCAGCAGGAAGGCTCCGTCTCCGCTTTCTCATAGGGGATGATAAGGGATTTCAGCCACTCCTCAGGATCCTCCCTGGAATCGGCCTTTTTAGAGAGGGTCATAAGGGTTTCCGCTATATCCCTGTCCTCCTTCCCCGGGGAGCAGAGGCTCAGGAGCCGGTCAAAGTCCTCCCTGCCTTCTTCATAAGCCTCGTTCAGGATCTCATCGCAGGCATCCTCCCTTATCATCTCCATCTCGTTCTCGTCCCCTACCCTGAAGGCCGGGTCAATGGAGAGCTCTTCGAAATTCTCCCTTATGACCTTCACGCAAAAAGCGTCAATGGTCATAAAGCTTGCGTTGTGTATGAGGTTTAGCTGCTCTCTCAGCCGCTCGTTCTCAGGCTCCGAAAGCAGGGCTTCCGACAGCCTTTTCCTTATCCTGTCCTTCATTTCAGAGGCTGCCGCATTGGTGAAGGTAACAGTAAGGATCCTGTCGATATCCACGTTGTCATCGGGGTCCATCACCCTTTTTATCACCCGTTCCACCAGTACCGAGGTCTTGCCCGAGCCTGCTGCTGCGCTCACAAGGATATTCTTATTTCTTAAATTGATGACTTTTTCCTGTTCCGGACTGAATTTCATATTTAAACCTTTTGCCGCAGGCACCCATGAGGTTTGAAGGTCAAATACCATCAAACCTTGTACCTGTCACTCCAAATCTGTTTCAGACTGTGGCTTCCTCCATCTTAGCGAAGATCTCTGTCCTGTCCTTTATCTTATTGAGGATTCTCTCCTTAAAGCCCGGTGCCCCTCTTTCAAACCTGCAGCAGTCATTGAACTCACAGTAGTCGCAGGGGCTCTTTTTATCATAGACTGCGGGCTCGGGCTCATATTCGCCTTTTTTTATCCTGTCCGTAAGCTCTAAAGCCTTCTTTCGCACATATTCCGATATTATCCTGAAGTCCTCCGTCGAAGCCACCGAGGAGCTTGAGGAAAAGCTGCCGTCCTTATTAAATGAAACCGGCACCACAAGGGACTTCTTTTCAAAATCACTGTCGAAAAGCCTGATGACCGATTCGTCACTGTTGACTATCCCCCGGAGTTTAAGGGAATCCATGATCTTCCCCTGAAGCTCCTCCCCGGAACCATTTGCCAGCTCCTCTTCCTTGATAAGAGGATCATCAATGTGGTAGTAAAAAAGCCCCGCAGGCCTCACTTCCCTGTCGGGATGAGCGATCTTAATAACCTCCATGGCGCCGTTTAAGTACACGGCAAGCTGCAGATCCAGAGCGTAATATATCCTTGAAAGATCAAAGGCCTTGTTTCCCGACTTGTAATCTATGACCGAGACATAGAGTACGCTGCCGTCCTCCGCAGTGTCTATCCTGTCTATCCTGCCTCTGAAGCCCTCGCTCCTGAACTCCTTTTCAAAAAGCTCCGGTTCAAACTTTCCGCTTCCGGACTGCTTCTTTAGTACCTTTACCGTGGTAAGGAGTATCCTCCTCACTCTTTTTATAAAATAGCGGTTCCGCTCACTGCTTAGGAGCACCACGTTCTCGTTTTCACTTAGGAACCTGTTCAACGCTTCCTCTGCTGTCTGCTCTGCTTCCTCATCGCTAAGCTCCCCGTAGCGGCGCCCTTTTTCGTGGATGATCTCGGAGCATATATTTAACACATTATGGAGAAGGGTCCCCAGATCCCGCCTTTCAAAGCCGAATTCCTCCCTTTCCATGGCTCTTAAGCCGTACAGCATAAAGTGACGGTAGGCGCATTCAGCAAATTTCTCAAGCCTTGTGGGGCTTATGTCGCCTGATTCCCCGTAGAGTGCGTGTATCACAGCCTTTGAAACCGGATCCTTCCCCTTTACGGCAAATGCGAAATCCAGTATCTCCCGGGCTTTTTTCAGGAGCTCCGGCTCCTTTGAAATAAAGGAATAAAGCTCTCCCGCCTTTTTTATATCCTCTCCCGGTCTAAGGGAAACCGCAAAGCTCTTAAGGAGAGTATCTTCGGTGACTGCTCTCTCCCTTATCTCCTCTGCACTTAAGAATTCAGTCCCAAGATCCGGGAAGATCCGCTCTATCTCACTAAGGAAAAACGAGGGATTCCTTACCTTTCCCTCCCCGTCCTCCATGGAAAAAGAGAGGTAAAGCCTTTCCGAGGGTCTGGTGACGTTCATATAGAAGTAGAGCTTCTGCAGTCCTGTTCTCTCCCTTAATGTGGGTGACAGCTCCATTCCTTTTTCCCTGATGCTCTCTCTGTCCGGATCGGATAAAAGCCCCCCGCCGGAACCTGCTTTGGGAATAAGGGAATCATTCATCCCAAGGAGAAAGAGAACCTTAAGACCATCCATCCGGCTCCTTTCCAGATCCCCTGCCTTCAGGGCATCCATACCCGGGGGCAGCACCCCTATCTTTACCGCTTCCATTCCCGCGTCCAGAAGCTCCGCATATTCGGAAAACTTCATGTTTTCGTCGGGGATCAGGCTTTCTATCTTATTGAAAAGCTCATCCACCTTATCCCCTATCCTTGAAAATACGGAAGCAGAGCTCAGATCTCCCTCTTTCTCAAAATCCTCCGCCAGTCTTTCGGTCTTTTCCCTGATGCCGGATCTGTCTATGAATCTTTTTAATTCTTCTGTAAAATAACGAGCGCTCTTTTTACCACCCTGCATGCTTTCAATAAGGGGGTCCAGAAGCTTCCATAGCTTTTCTCTTGCGCTGTTTACCCGGATAAGCTCCTCCTCCGTAATGCCTGCCGTATGTATGACAAAGGGTTCTGCATACTTTTTCCTCCCCTTTATGTTCATGGCCCTCACATAGTTTTCAAGCATATCCGCTTCCTCTGTGCTTAAGTCCGTAAAGCCGGTGCGGATAAAATGAAAGACGCTCTCATAGCTCATGTTCTCGGCCACAGCATTTAAGGCGGACCGGATAAACTCGGTATAGGGGTTCAGCATCAGCTCCGTGGTGGAATCAATGAAAAGGGGAAGTCCTTCCCTTTCGGAGGCCTCCTTAAGCAGGCGGGCGTATTCTCCGGGCTCCGACATTACGATCCCTATCTCCCTGTATCTAAATCCCTCTCTTATGAGCCTTAGTATCTCGGAAATGACGAAAGCCACTTCATTTTCCGGAGTTGTGGTTCTTATGATCCTTATGCTGTCCCTTATCTTTCCCTCTTTATCACTCCCAAGCTTCCCTCCGGCAAAGCTTTTTCTCCGGAAAAGATTCTTTTCAAGTCTTGAAAGCCCGGGATTCAGCTTAAAGCGCCCCTCCTTATTATCATAAAAATGCAGGGTCTCGACCTTAAAGCCCGCGTCAGAGGCTATACGTCTCATCCTTTCCACAGTGTTCACGGAAAGAGCGAAAAGATCCCCGTCCTCCCCGTCATAATCAAGGCAGAGGGAGACTTCATCCACATATCTGAAGATCGCCTCCAGGAACCTGTACTGTATGGGTGTGAAGCCGGTGAAATCATCCAGAAAGATCTCCGCTCCCTTAAGGAAGGCGGCCCTCCCCGCAGCCTCGGCGGCCCAGTCCAGAAGCTCCTCCCTTGTCACATATCTTTCCTCGGTCTTTTCCCTGAAGGCCTTATAAAGTACGGCAATATCCCTAAGCTTCATGGAAAGATATTTCTTATCCGTGTTTTCCGAAAGCTTCATAAGCTCTTCGGGACTTATCCCATACTGCACGAACTCCGAGATGATGGATTTGATCTCGTTTATATAGCCTGTCCTTGAGATATTTTTCCTGAGGACCGTGAGATTCTTTTCCTGCTCCCTTATGACTCCCTTAAGGATCAGGTTCTTTCCGGTGTCGTCAATGATCTCCCCCGCATTTCCCCCGGCGTTGTCAAAGATCCTGTGGGAAAGACGCTGAAAGGACAGAACGTCGATGTTCAATATCCCCTTTCTGTCAGACATGGAAATAAGGGCATCCGTAACCGAATGGGACACCTGCTCCGGAACCATCACTATGAAGTTTTTCCCCGGATCCGCCTCTGCTCTTTCGATCAGGCGCTTTAACATGGCCCTGCTCTTTCCGCTGCCCGAAGGTCCGAGAAGAATTCTGAGAGTTGACATTTCATCCCTCTTTTTTTATAATAGCTTTTGTTAGTTGTGCCCGATCAAAGATCGACGGGAAGCACACGCATTAGAGCCGGCTTCGCCGGAGCGTGTGCGCAGGTCATCGATCAAAGATCGACGACAATAAATGCGCGCGTAGCTCAGCTGGATAGAGCGTCTGGCTACGGACCAGAAGGTCGCGAGTTCGAATCTTGTCGCACGCATTGGAGCATATCGCCTCCGGCGATGTGCTCCTTTTTGCATCCGCGCCCCGTCCCTTTATTCCTTGATCCTGCTGCAATACACCTCGCACCAGGCCGGCAGGAACCCCGATCTTACAGCCGTATCCATGGACAGCGAATGACTTTCGCTGGTGCCGTAAAAAGGCACCTTGTTTATGGACAGCACCTTCCTCTTCATCATTTCCGTAAGGTAGGTTGCAAGGCCGTGTCCCCTGTACTCCGGCATAACGTCTATCCCTATCTGCCACAGGTTCTTTCCGTCCTCCGAAACCCCCGACATCCCCGCTATCCTGTCCTTATTTCCCTTTTCCGTAAGGAGCAGGGCCATTCTGTCCGGCTGGGTCTTTGAGAACACCAGGGCATGGTTGAAGGGATTATTCTGACCGTACTTTTTCCCCCACTCCATGATCTCCTTATCATAGAGCCAGTATGCATCATAGGGCAACTCTTCATATTCGCTGTCCTCAAATTCCCGGTCCGGCAGCATATACACATGAGTATCGTTGATCTCATATCCGTACTCGTTCAGCTTCCTGTCCAGCTTCCTCAGATTCTCAAATTTGCAGAACCATTCCGGCATACAGTCTTCATACTGTTCCCTGACCCAGTCTATGATGCTTTTATCCGCCATTATATAGGCATCACCCTTATAGATTATCGCCCGGAAAAAGGGGGAAATGGTCTCCACCTTTCTGGCTCCCTCCCTTTCCCTGCTCTCATTTATCATGATGCCCCCCGGCTCTTCTATAAGGCAGTTGCAGTCCAGCCTGAACTGCTCCCTGGCCAATGCATTGATATCCATATTGATCTCCCTGTGGTTTTTGGAGAGCCACGCCATTCCCATGCCGCTTCGTCCCTCACCGGAACAGCGTGGCCTGTGTTCCTTTTATAAAAGAGGCCCCCGGTATCGTGAAACATCGGGGGCCCCGTCAATCCTTATATCCGTATAAACGATACCTGATCCTACTTGAAGAATGACATATCCTCGGCAAGCTGCCTTGCCATATCATTAAGCTGGTCTGCAGAGCCTGCAAGAACATTCACCGTAGCGTTCAGCTCCTGCATGGAAGCGCTGGTCTCTTCCGTGGAAGCCGCATTCTCTTCGGAGATGGCGGAAAGGGATTCCATAACATCCACAACCACATTCTTTGCGGACATACAGGTATTCGCGTCTCCCGAAATGGAGCCTACGCCGTTTACCGTAGTCTTTATATTCTCGATAAGGCTCTGGATGCTGTCAACCGTAGCCTGAATAACCTCCCTCTGTTCCACAGCGACCTTCCGGACATCCTCAGCCTTGGCATTAGCCTGCTGCGACTGGGAAAGAAGGCCTTCCATCTCTCTCCGGATCTCTTCCGCAGTCTCATTAGAATTGGTGGCCAAAGCCCCGATCTCTGTAGCAACCACCGCGAATCCACGGCCTGCCTCACCGGCTCTTGCCGCTTCTATGGAAGCATTGAGGGCAAGGAGATTGGTCTGGGATGCGATATTGGTGATCATGTCAACCTTGTCGTTAACCGAGTTGACCGCCGCATTGGTCGCATTAATAGCGGTCGTTATTTCTTCCACGTTCCTGTTCATGGTCTCTGTGCTGGCCATAAGCTTATCCAGATCTGAAGCAGACTCACGGCTCTTATCGTTCATTTCGTTCGCTGTTGTGGAAAGCACTCCCGTATTGTCTGTTACGCTTGATACGGCAACATCGATATCTCCCACGCTTTCGGAAGCATGCTGGATATTGTCGGCCTGCTCGGTAGCACCCTTTGCGATCTCCTGAACAGCGGTTGAAACATCATCCGCGGTATGGGATATCTGATTGGCCGTTTCCGCAAGCTCGTTGGAGGAAGCTCCCAGAGCCCTGGTGGTGGACTTAACGTCATCGATTATCCCCTGCAGCCTGTCAATGAGACCGTTGGTATCGTGGATCATATGTCCCAGCTCATCATCATAATCCAGGTATTTATCCACCTTTACGAATTCACCGTTCGAAAGATGCCTGATGGAATCGGAGATCACTGCCGTACTTCCTAAGAGGTAACGCACTATCGCAAAGCTTAGGAAGAGGATCAGTGCAAGGATAACGATCATTATCACTACCGTAACCATGATCTTTTTATGGATCTGATCCTGCATCTGTTTGCTCTTGTATTCCGAGTATGCTTCAACTATATCCGTAAGGGAATTGATCTCTCCTCTTGCGGTCGTGAAAGCGGGATACTGCGCTTCCCGGTCTCCGCTGCCGCTTGACGGATTATAGGTGGCTGTCCAGTTATCGATCTCCGTATAGGCTTTTGCCACAATGGACGCGATGGCTTCTGTCTGCTCTGCGCTTGCAGCCCTGTAATCATTATAGAGATAGGGATCCGCCTTCAGCAAAGCCTCGATCTCCTTCAGCCCGTCTATGACCTGCTGCCTGTTTTCCTCATAATCGGCTACGTCATCCCCTGCCTGGTCATTCTTTCCTTCCTGGGCATGCCAGTAGGCCTGGTCGCTGGCATACTGTGCCTGATAGAAGTCCCTGTCCGCGGTAACGATCTTGAACATGAGATTCTCAAGTTCATCATAGTACACTGCCTTCGCCTCATTAAGCGTATTAAGCTCACCTATCCCCGAATAAACCATGAGGAAGATAGAAGTGATAGCCAGCGGAAGCACCAGCACAGCAAGTTTCACAAGAATACTCTGTTTCTTAAACATTTACCTCTCCTCTCATCATCTGCTGATTTCCCTATAATGCTACAAAAAAGTATCTAAATTATACCCCAAGGTCTTCCCTGTGTAAATACGAAACTCCCCTGTACCGCCCCGCTTCAGCGGACGGAATCGATGACCGACAGCTCTTCGTC
>JAFVEU010000119.1 GCA_017475845.1 Lachnospiraceae bacterium
GGTGTGGAGCACTACCTTTCAAAGAGGGATTTCAGGGCTACCCACGCCATGATGATGATAGATACGGATAACTTTAAGAACGTGAACGATAATCTGGGACACGATTACGGCGATAAGGTCATAAAATTCGTGGCCTCCACCATAAAGGACATCTTCCGTGAAACCGACTTTGTGGGCCGTATGGGAGGGGATGAATTCATGGTGTTCATGAAGAATACCACGAAAAAGATCGCGGAAGAGAGGGCCATGAGGCTCAATGACCGGATAAGAAAGGTGTTCGTGGAAAAGGGAAAGACTGTGGGCATAAGCTGCAGCATAGGGATAGCATACTATCCGAAGGACGGAAACGATTACCAGAGCCTTTTCAAGGCTGCGGACAATGCGCTTTATGATGCAAAGGAAGCAGGCAAGGACTGCTACAGGACTTACAGTAAGGACGGAAACGTATGAATATAAAGCTTTGGCCTGTCCTGATATCCGTGATGCTTCTCGCGGGCTGTGCGGCAGTATCCGGTGAAAGCAGTACGGATCTGGGATATCAGGCTCTTGAGACCAAGGATTATGAGTCGGCGCTTGAGTTTTTTGACAGGGCCGCGGAAAATAAAGAGAACCTTCAGGACATCTGCCGGGGCCGGGGAATAGCCTATATGGGCCTTGCGGAATATGACCAGGCGGTTTCCGCCCTGCAGGACTCCTTAAGTGAATCAAAGGGCTATGCAGGGGATATGGAATTTGACACCGCTTTCTATCTGGCGGTAGCCCAGTACAGGAACGGGGATCCCGCTTCTTCAAAGGATACCTGTACGGCTATCATAAATCTGGAGAGAAACGATCCGGATGCCTACTTTTTAAGGGGCAAGGCACTTTTGGCTCTGGGAGAGGACGATCTCGCCATGAGGGACTTTAATCAGGCGGTCTCTCTTAACAGGAATGATCCGGATCTCTACATAGACATATATGAATGCCTTTCCAATGCAGGCCTTGCGGAGGAGGGGGGCGGATTTCTGAAGAGCGCCATGGAGCTTACAAAGATCAATGATTTTCAGAAGGGAAAGCTCCTGTTTTTCATGGGTGAATATGACGAGGCCAGGGCCAATCTGGAATCAGCCCGGGGAGACGGTTCGGATCCCGCATTGATACTGTGGCTCGGCAAGACCTATGAAGCCCTTGGAGATAAGTCCTACGCAGCCTCGTTATATAAAACCTATCTTCAGGATAATCAGGGAAATGTGGACATATATAACCAGTTGGGACTCTGCGAGATGGACACCGGGGATTACGCTTCGGCTCTTAAATCCTTTGAGACCGGTCTTTCCCTGGGGGACAGCGAGATCTTACAGTCCCTGCTCTTTAACCAGATCGTGGCATACGAATATCTGTCCGATTTCAAGAAGGCTGCGGTGCTTATGGAGGCTTATCTGAAATCCTACCCGGACGATGAGAAGGCAAAAAGAGAGTACGAGTTCTTAAAGACCAGATGAGACGGTCCCTGAAGGATAAGGGCCCGGCATTCAGAAAAGGAACAGATCATGATAGGAAATCTTATTAAAAAGATCAAAGAGACAAAGGCTCCAATCTGTGTGGGGCTTGATCCCTCACTGAAGTTCATTCCGGATTTCATAAAGAGGGAGGCTTTTGAGAAATACGGTGAAACCCCGGAGGGAGCGGCGGAAGCCATTCTTACCTTCAACAAAGGCATAGTGGACAGGGTTCATGACCTTATCCCTGCGGTGAAGCCCCAGATCGCCATGTATGAACAGTTCGGGATCCCGGGGCTCAGGACCTTTAAGGATACCGTGGACTACTGCCATGAGAAGGGGCTTCTCGTGATAGGCGACATAAAGAGGAACGATATAGGCAACACCTCCGCTTCCTATGCCGAAGCCCATATCGGAAAGGTTAAGATAGGCGGCAACAGCTTTTCCTTATTTAACGAGGATTTCTGTACCGTGAACCCTTACCTGGGGAGTGACGGCGTAAAGCCCTTCATCGACGTATGCCGGGAAAACGACAGGGGTATCTTCGTGCTGGTAAAGACCAGCAATAAGAGCAGCGGGGAACTCCAGGACAGGATCTCCGACGGAAAGCCCCTGTATGAGATAATGGCGGAATATGTGGAGGAATGGGGCCGGGGCCTTACTGAAGACGGTTATTCCGAAGTGGGAGCCGTGGTGGGAGCAACCTATCCCGAGATGGGAAGAGCCTTAAGAAAGCTTATGCCCCATGCCTTTATCCTTGTGCCCGGTTACGGAGCCCAGGGCGGAAAGGCCGAGGATCTGAAGGGCTTCTTTAACAGTGATTCCCTGGGTGCCATAGTGAATTCCTCGAGAGGGATCATCGCGGCATATACGATGGATGGATATAAAGACAACTACGACGAAAAAGGCTATGCAGAAGCCGCAAGGGAAGCGGTGATCAGAATGAGGGATGATATCAATGGATGCATATAAGGAAGAATTCATAGAATTTATGCTGGAGTGCCAGGTCCTTAAGTTCGGGGACTTTGTAACAAAGA
>JAFVEU010000120.1 GCA_017475845.1 Lachnospiraceae bacterium
GATTCGGTGCTGCCAACCCTTGGAGGTCAGGCGGGACTTAATCTCGGCATGGAATTAAGTGAGTCCGGGTTCCTTGAAAGGAACGGCGTCCGCCTTATCGGTACCACTGCGGAGACCATTAAAAAGGCGGAGGACAGACTGGAATTCAAGGCTACCATGGAAAAGATCGGGGAGCCGGTGGCACCTTCACTGGTGGTGGAAAACGTGGATGACGGTGCTGTATTTGCCCGGGAGATCGGTTATCCCGTGGTGCTCCGGCCCGCCTATACTCTGGGAGGTTCCGGAGGAGGCATCGCTGAAAATGAAGCGGAGCTTAGGGAGATACTTTCCAACGGCCTCAGGCTTTCAAGAGTGGGGCAGGTTCTGGTGGAACGCTGTATTTCCGGCTGGAAGGAAATAGAATATGAGGTGATGAGGGACAGCAGAGGGAACTGCATCACCGTCTGCAACATGGAAAATGTGGATCCCGTGGGAGTACATACCGGAGACTCCGTGGTGGTGGCACCGAGCCAGACCATTTCCGACAAGGAATACCAGATGCTCCGCTCCGCGGCCTTAAATATCATTGACGAACTGAAGATCACCGGGGGATGCAACGTACAGTTTGCCCTGCATCCCAATTCCTTTGAATACTGCGTTATAGAAGTAAATCCCAGAGTTTCCCGTTCCTCGGCCCTTGCCAGCAAGGCAACGGGTTACCCCATAGCGAAGGTGGCGGCAAAGATAGCCCTGGGCTTTACGCTGGACGAGATAAAGAATGCCATCACGGGAAAGACATACGCTTCCTTTGAGCCGGCTCTTGACTACTGCGTGGTAAAGATCCCGAGACTTCCCTTTGATAAGTTCATTACGGCAAAAAGGAGCCTTACCACCCAGATGAAGGCCACCGGTGAAGTCATGGCCATATCCGATTCCTTTGAAAGTGCTTTGATGAAGGCTGTAAGGAGTCTGGAGCAGCATGTGGATTCACTTGCTTCCTATGATTTTTCTGATCTCTCCGACAGCCGGATAATGAAGAAGCTGAAGGTTGTTGACGATCAGAGGATATATGTCATCGCGGAAGCGCTGCGCCGCTCCTTTGACATGGAGGAAATATATAAGATAACAAAGATCGACATGTGGTTTATCAGCAAGATAAAGAACATAGTCGACATGGAAAACCGTCTGAAGGTGGAGCCTTTAGGGGCAGAGCTTTTAAGGAAGGCCAAGTGCATGGGCTTCCCGGACAAGGTGATAGCCGCATTTTCCGGAGAGCCGGAGAGTCTCATCAGAGATAAGAGGCGCACAAACCACATAGAAGCAGCCTTCAAGATGGTGGATACCTGCGCGGCGGAATTCGAGGCAGCTACCCCGTACTTTTACTCTGTTTACGATAAGGAGGACGAATCGGCTTCACTGGGGAACAGTGGGAAAAAGAAGATCCTTGTTCTGGGAAGCGGCCCCATCAGGATAGGGCAGGGGATAGAATTTGATTTCTGCTCCGTTCATGCTACCTGGAGCTTTGCCAGAAAAGGCTTTGAGACCATAATAATAAACAATAATCCCGAGACCGTGTCCACGGATTTCGACATAGCGGATAAGCTGTATTTTGAACCTCTTACACCGGAGGATGTGGAAAATGTGGTAAGGGCGGAAAAGCCGGACGGAGCCGTGGTGCAGTTCGGAGGACAGACTGCCATAAAGCTTACGGAAGCCCTGCTCAAAATGGGTGTGAAGATCTACGGTACCGATGCCGAGAATGTTGACAAGGCAGAGGACCGGGAGCTCTTTGACGAGGTGCTGCAGGAAACAGGTATAAAGAGGCCTGCGGGACACACGGTATTCACGGCTGAGGAAGCGGTGAAGGCAGCCCAGGACCTTCAGTATCCGGTGCTGGTGCGTCCCTCCTACGTGCTTGGCGGACAGGGCATGAGGATAGCCTTTAATGATGAGGAGATAAGGGAATTTATAGGAATCATCAACCGCATAGCCCAGGACCATCCCATACTTGTGGACAAATACATGATGGGAAAGGAAGTGGAGGTTGACGCCATCTGCGACGGGGAGAACATCCTTATACCGGGGATAATGGAGCACGTGGAAAGAGCGGGCATCCATTCCGGAGATTCCATTTCCGTTTATCCCGCCCACACCCTTAACGATAAGGTAAAGGAGACCATAGCGGACTACACGGGAAAACTGGCCAGGGCCCTTAAGGTGCTTGGCATGATAAACATCCAGTTCATCGCCATGCCGGATGACGAGGTGTACTGCATAGAGGTAAATCCCCGGTCCAGCAGGACCGTGCCCTATATAAGTAAGGTGACCGGTATTCCCATTGTGGATCTGGCAGTAAGGGCCATGCTGGGAGAGAAGATCCCCGAAATGGGATATAAGCCTGGGCTCCAGAAAGAAGCTGACCATTTTGCCATCAAAATGCCTGTATTCTCCTTTGAAAAGGTATACGGTGCGGAGATAAGTCTGGGACCCGAAATGAAGTCCACGGGAGAATGCCTGGGAGTGGCTGCGGATTATGATGAGGCTCTCTACAAGGCTTTCCTTGGCGCGGGCATAAGGCTTCCAAAATATAAGCGGGTGATACTCACGGTTAAGGACTCCGACAAGGCAGAGATCATAAATATCGGAAAACGTTTCGAGGCGCTGGGATACAAGATTTATGCCACCAGATCCACCGCCAGGGTTTTAAGGGAAAACGGGGTGGACGCCCTGAAGGTCAATAAGATAAACCAGGAGAGCCCCACCATCATGGACCTTATCCTGGGCCACAGGATAGATCTGGTGATAGACACCCCCACCGAGGGTTACGATAAGCACAGGGACGGCTTTGTGATAAGAAGGGTGGCCATTGAGACCGGTATCAACGTCATCACCGCCCTTGATACCGCGGATGCGCTCCTTACCTCCATGGAAAATGAGGACAGGGAGAAGAACATGGAGCCCATAGACATCACGGAGATCGGTGCCGGAGGAGTAAGTGTTGAATAAAAGGAATTACAGTAAAGAGATGGAGGCGGTTGCGGATATGTACCGCAAAAGCTCCGAGAGCGGGGACAAGCCCCTGCGCCCCAGGATCCTTCTCCATGTCTGCTGTGCCCCCTGTTTTTCGGGCTCCATCGGAAGTCTTTCCGACTGGGCAGACGTCACCGCCTTTTTTTATAATCCCAACATGAACAGTGAAGAGGAATATGACAGGCGGGCCGCGGAGCTTTCGCGGTATATAAAGGATGCGGAGCATCAGGTAAAGGTTATCATAAGGAAATACGAGCCTTCCCCGTATTACAGGACCGTAAGAGGACTGGAAAATGTCCCGGAGGGAGGACTCCGCTGTGAGAAATGCTTTGCCCTGAGATTAAGGGAGACCGCCGTGGAGGCTAAGGAAAACGGTTTTGATTATTTTGCCACCACCCTTACCTTAAGTCCCTTAAAGAATACGGTGAAGATCAACAATATAGGTGAGATCATAGGAAGCGACATAGGAGTACGGTACCTGCCCACGGATTTCAAAAAGAAGGACGGCTTTAAGCATTCCCTTGAGGAGTCGGAAAAGTACGGGCTTTACAGGCAGGATTTCTGCGGCTGTGTTTATTCCATGAAGGATGAGATTTCATAAATCAACGGGAGTATTAAGATCATGAATTATCTTACGGACAAGCTTAGTGAAATAGTGGGACAGGCCTTTGAGGATGCCGGATTTGAAAGGGAAGCGGGAAAGGTCAGGTTTTCCGACAGACCGGATCTCTGTGAATTTCAGTGTAACGGCGCCATGGCTCTTGCAAAGAGGGAAAAGAAGAACCCCTTTGACATAGCTGAAACTGTCGCCGCCGCTCTGAAGGGAAATGAGGTTTTTTCAAAGGCTGAGGCGGTAAGGCCCGGCTTCCTTAACTTTAATGTGGGAGATGCCTTTCTGGTGGACTGCCTTAAGGAAATGGACAGGACTGAAAAGTGCGGCGCCGATCAGGATATAAAGCACGAAAAGATCATGGTGGACTACGGCGGGCCGAATGTGGCGAAACCTCTGCATATAGGGCATCTCCGGGCTGCCATCATCGGCGAGAGCTTAAAGAGGATGGGCCGCTTCCTGGGGCATGAGGTAATAGGCGACATACACCTTGGGGACTGGGGACTGCAGATGGGTCTTATCATCGCGGAGCTCAAGGAGAGAGGAAAAGAATTCCCCGATTCCATTTCGGAGCTGGAGGAGATCTATCCCTTTGCTTCCGAAAAGTCGAAAAAGGATGAGGCCTTCAGGGAGAAGGCCATGGAAGAGACCTTTAAGCTGCAGCACGGCGAAAAGCAGGAGACAGACATCTGGCATAGGATCATGGAGCTTTCCGTTGCGGACTTAAAGAAGAATTATGAGAAGCTGAACGTGGAATTCGATCTCTGGAAGGGAGAGAGTGACGCGGACCCCTATATCGCGGATATGGTGAAGAGGCTCAAGGACGAGGGCTACGCCTATGAGAGCGAGGGGGCTCTCGTGGTGGATGTGACCGATGAAAAGGACAGCAAGGAGATCCCTCCCTGCATGATATTAAAGTCGGACGGGGCTGCGCTCTATACCACCACGGATCTTGCCACCCTGGTCCAGAGGGAACAGGATTACGCTCCCGACAGGATCATCTATGTGGTGGATAAAAGGCAGAGCCTTCACTTTGAACAGGTGTTCCGGACGGCAAAGAAGACCGGCATCGTTCCCGAAAGCACGATACTTGAGCATCTGGGCTTCGGCACCATGAACGGAAAGGACGGGAAGCCCTTCAAGACCAGAGAGGGCGGGGTCATGAGGCTTGAGATCCTTATCTCCGATGTTCAGGAAGAGATGTATAAGAAGATGAAGAGCAATGAAAACATAAACCTTTCGGATGAGGAGATCAGGGAGACCGCCGGAATCATTGCCATTGCCGCCATCAAGTACGGGGATCTCTCAAACCAGGCTTCCAAGGATTATGTGTTCGATACGGATAAATTCACTTCCTTTGAAGGGAATACCGGACCCTATATCATGTACACCATGGTGCGGATCAAATCCATCTTAAGGAAGTATGCGGAAAAATATGAGGGCAGCGACATTGAGAGCTTTGAACTCAAGACTCCGGAAAGCCCCGAGGAAAAGGCACTGATGCTTAAGCTCTCCGCCTTCGGAACCATGATGCGCTCTGCCTTCAGCGAGCTTGCGCCCCACAGGGTCTGCGCCTATATCTATGAACTGGCAAATGAATTCAACCGTTTTTATCATGTGACAAAGGTGATCACGGAAGAGGACAGGGAAAAGAGGGAAGGCTGGATCGCATTGCTGTCCTTCACCCTTAAGGTATTCTCCTGCTCCGTGGAGGTACTGGGCATTAAGGAAGCCGAACGCATGTGATCATTGATATTGTTTTCCAAATGTCTTATAATCATTGTAACTGTCCGTTTTTTAACAAGATAATCAAAACAATATAAGGAGGTTAATTTCATGATCTATTCAACAGAAGTGAAGGGTATGTGTCCCGTTCATCAGGGTGTTAACCATGGTGCGGCTCCTATACCTGAAGAAGCAAAATGGGTTAAAGCCCGTGAAGTAAAGGATATCTCGGGATATACCCATGGTATCGGATGGTGTGCTCCCCAGCAGGGATGCTGCAAGCTTTCCCTTAACGTAAAGGACGGGATCATTCAGGAAGCTCTTGTTGAGACCCTTGGCTGCTCGGGAATGACCCATTCCGCAGCTATGGCTGCTGAGATCCTTCCCGGACTTACCATTCTGGAAGCGCTGAACACCGACCTGGTATGTGACGCTATCAATACCGCCATGAGGGAGCTGTTCCTTCAGATCGTTTACGGACGTACACAGAGCGCATTCTCAGAGGACGGCCTTCAGATCGGTGCAGGCCTTGAGGATCTGGGTAAGGGCACAAGGACCATGACAGGTACCACCTACGGTACTCTTGAAAAGGGTCCCCGTTATCTGGAGCTTACCGAGGGATATATCACGGAACTCGCCCTTGATGAGAATGATGAGATCATCGGATATAAATACCTGAACTTCGGAAAGATGATGGATTTCATAAAAGCCGGCGATGATGCCGAGACAGCCATTAAGAAGGCTTCCGGCCAGTACGGACGTGTTGCTGATGCGGTCAGGTTTATTGACCCCAGGAAAGAATAATTGAGGGAGGAACAGAA
>JAFVEU010000121.1 GCA_017475845.1 Lachnospiraceae bacterium
GAGGAGGCTCTGGACGCGGGAGTGGATACCTTTATGTCAAAGCCTCTCTTTGCATCCACGGTATTAAATGTATTCAGACAGGCCATAAAGCAGAAGAAGGCTCTTCATTCCGAGGTGAAAAAAGCCGACTTAAACGGAAAGAGGGTGCTTCTGGCAGAAGATATGACGATTAACGCAGAGATAATGATGAAGGTTCTGGGTATGAGATCCATGCTTTCAGAGCATGCGGAGAACGGCCGGGAAGCAGTTGATATGTTTGCCGAAAGCCCTCTTCATTACTATAATGCAATATTAATGGATGTAAGGATGCCTGTTTTAGACGGTCTGGGGGCAACGGAAGAGATCCGTGCCCTTGACAGGGAGGATGCGAAGACGGTTCCCATAATCGCTCTTACCGCCAATGCCTTTGATGAGGACGTGCAGAGGTCGCTGCAGGCCGGTATGAACGCTCATTTAAGCAAGCCCGTTGAACCGGAGCATCTATTTGAGACCCTTGAGCATCTCATAACGGAAGGATAAGGATATGAAAAGAAGCGGAGGCCCATTTAAGTATTTTCTCTTATTGACAATGATCTTTCTGATACTCTGTCTGGGATTCAGGCCCATAAGGGCAAAGGCGGATTTCGGGGATTTTTCGGGAGACACTGATTTCGGAGACTCCTGGGATTCCGGTGATTCCTGGGATTCGGGAGATTCCTGGGACTCCTGGGACTCGGGTGATTCCTGGGATTCCGATGATGATTCCTGGGATTCGGATTATTCAAGCGGCTACAGCTCATCCAATGATGACGACTCCTCAGGAGGAGGCTTCGGTACCTTCGGGATGTCTGTGCTCATCGCCCTGGGTATCATTATATGGGTAATGACCCGTGACGGAATGAAGAAGATGAAGAAGAGTGCTCCCAAACCCGGCGGTGCGGCAAGGACTCCCCAGTCTGCACTTAAGTCCATGGAAGAGTTCAAGACTCTGGATCCCGGATATGATGAAGCGGCGTTGAGAGAGCATCTTTCAAATCTCTATGTACAGATGCAGGAGTGCTGGCATAATAAGAATATTGAGAGCCTGAAACCCTACTTTACGGATGCTTTCTATAACCAGAGTGAGCACCAGCTTGTTCAGAAACGCAAGCAGGGACAGACACCCTGCACCGAAAGGGTCGCTGTTCTGGAGGTGAATATAAGAGGCTTCAGGCAGGATTCAGGTATGGATCATCTGATCGTTACGGTCCGCAGCCGTCTTGTGGCCTATACCCTGGATGATCTGTCCGGCAAGGTTATTTCCGGTGACCGGAACAGAGAGAAGTTTATGGAATATGAGTGGGATATCTGCAGGAAGAGCGGCGTGATCACCGGGAAGACGGATAAGCTGCAGTCCCTTTCATGTCCTCACTGCGGAGCTCCTGTCAATATCAACCAGACAGCCAAGTGTCCGTATTGCGGCAGCATAATCACCGTGAATAACGAGGACTGGGCACTTAATAATATCAAGGGTATCTCACAGAGAACCTCATAAGAGAAAAGCGCCCTGATCAGCCGGAAGAAAAGAACATAGGATCAGGGGACGGGTTGAGATAGAACAGAAAGACCAATGACAGTAAAAAAGATGCGCCGGATCGTACAGGCGCATCTTTTTGCGACCGGATTCTTAAGTACAGCGGCACCGTACAGCGGTGCGGTACTTCAGAAGTTACCGTGGAAATCGTCGTCATCATCATCCATGGCATCATCATGGAGATACTCGCGGCTTGTGACTCTTTTCCTTTCCCTCTCGGTTTCGACAAGAGAGGAGAGCTGTTCCATGACTTCCCTTGGCTTCTTTATGCTCTTTATCTCAAAGTGTCCCAGAGTCTTGTCTGCCGAGTCACAGTGGATGGTGCCCACGCCGAAGATCCTCTGTCCTAAGGTCTGCCGTAAGCTTAAGTCCATTATCCTGTAAAGCCTTACTTCATCAGAGGTCTGGGTGAAGAGACCCTTATTCAGATAGAACCTCTCACTGTCGAATGAGTATACGGTAAAGGACAGGGGAAGTCCGAACAGGGTTCTCTTTCTGTCGGTCCATAACAGTTTGCTTTTATCCATTTCGGTGCTCCTTTCATGTATTCAGTCTGAATACCACATTTCTTACTTTATCAAAAAAATCCTTTGCCACATATTTCAGGTTTCCGGCCCTTATCTGGTAAAAGGAACCCTCGAAGAACCTGAAGAGCTTTACGAAGGGGTGACCCCAGCCATAGATACGGTAGGTCTTTTCCCTGTAGGGCACGTATTCCATAACGGTTTCAGGGCATCTTACGGACTCCGGATCAAGATCATAAAAGTCCATGGTAAAGATCCTTCTGTAACCCTTCGGGATAAGGGAAATGTCATCCTGATAATGGGTGGCACCCTTCACAACTCCTATATTCTTTATCATATTTACCCGGGGGGTGAGAGTAAGCCCTCCGTGCAAATACTGGTTTGAGATAAGAACGGTCTCAAAGTGGGGATAGCCTTCATTCCTGTGTTTCCTGCAGATATTTATAAGATTCCGCATGACGGAATGGCTGTCGGCATATCTCTGTACGGCACGTACCTTTCCGGGATCATCAAGCCAGGTATAGTCCCCGTCCCATTGATCCACCACTCTTTTCCATGTGGCCCAGCCCCAGGTGAAGGTTGCGGAAGTAAAGAATATGTCCGTTTCCGGCCCGTCTGTTTTTTCCATGGGGTTGAAACCGGATATAAGCATGACTTTATCATCATGCTCATATTTGTCAAGCATCTTCTTGCAGAAGGGGATAAAGCTTCCGGAGGGAAGGACGTCATCCTCTAAGACCACACATTTGTCAGTCATGGAAAAAGCCCAGGTATCGGCTCTGTAACCGGCAAGATCAGCACCCAGATTGATATCCGAGTAGTTTCTTTTAACATCGCACTCCCAGTCTATGTTCTCCGCGATCTCCCGGCATTTCATGATGCCTTCCCTGTCGCCGGGATGGTCCCTTCTCGGACCGTCCTGGAAGAGGAAGAGCCTTGAAGGCCTTGCGGACCTTACGGCTTCAAAGACCTTCTTAAACTGCGCATGCCTTGTGAAGAAGACAAGAAGGACTGAAATGTCGACTCCGGGCTTTTCCATGGTCATATCTCTCCCTTGCTTCTTCTCCATTCGCCCTTGTCAAGGAGCATCACATAGAATACCTTGCCGTAGAACTCGCTGTCCACAAAGCGTCCGCAGTCTATCACTTCCTTTATGTTGTTTTTCTTTGTGACTATCCTGTAATCTACGTAGTCCTTGCAGTAGTTTACCTTTTCATCGATCTGTGCCCAGATGATGTCATCAACCTCTTTGATCTCGTCCGGATGCACTATGCCGTCAAAGGTACCGCCGGTATAGTCCATGAAATCCTCCAGGTTTTCGCATTCGAACATCTTTATGAGTTCATCATTGGCATAGAGGATCTTCTTATCCGAGTCTGCCTTATATACAAGGATGGCTCCCGGGATATAGCGGGCCACGTTCTTTATATTAAAGGCCAGCTGCAGCCTCTTGGTGATCTTTATATCGGTGGAATACTGTCTGTATCCGTGTTTTCCGACGCTCTTTACGTTGTATAATGCGGAATCCGCCATCTGCAGGAGCATGGACATATCATCGGCCTGGGCGGGATATTCCGCGAATCCGATGGAGAGCCGGAAGGGGTAGGTCTTTTCTTCAAATTCAAAGGTGTGTTCCGACTCGGAGAGTTCCTTTATAAGAGGCAGTGCTTCCTTCGCGGTAGTACCCTTTACGGCTACACTGAGTTCATCTCCTCCGGTCCTTGCGATAATGGAATTCTCATTGAAGATATCATTAAGATCCCCGGCCAGGTTCCTGAGCACATCATCCCCGGTGGCATGACCGTACATGTCGTTTACTATCTTAAAGTCATCCACATCGATAAGTATAAGGGTGAAGGGATCCTCGGGGTTCTCATCCAGATAATCATCCATTTCAGCCCTGAAACCGTGGCGGTTCAACAGTCCAGTAAGCTCGTCCCGGTTGCTCATTATGTTCAGCCTGTTCATGAGATGATAGGTGGTCATCTTGGAAGAAATAAAGTAGGAAACCTCTTCCAGAAGCCGCTTGGTGGTGGCCACCTCTTTTTTATCGAAATTATCGACGCCCACAATTCCCATGAGCTCCATATTGCTGTCATAAAGAGGCACTATGATAAATGAGCGTATACCTTCCCAGATCAGGAATTCGTAGGCTTTGGGATTGGCTTTTCTAAGAGCCTCCAGATCATCGGCCACAACAGAGTCGTTTTTGATGAGTGCCCCTTTCAGCCTGTCGATATTGAAACCTGAGGTCTCGGGGTTTATGCTGCTCCTCGGCATCACTCCCCCGGCACACCACTCGTAAACCGGCATACCCTCAAGATTAAGCATATATACCCTATCCGGCTTTAATACACGTCCAAGCTCGGCAAAGGACTTGTTGATCCCAACCTCCAGTTCACCGGCCTTGTTTAAGAAGCGGGCGATACGGATTATGGCATTGTCGGCCTCATGTCCCTTGGTGAGCAGCTCTCTTTCCTTTTTTGTGTCCTCCACAGGCCAGAATACCACATTACAGCAGCCCGGAATCGAGGAAGGAGTGGCTATATAGTCCATCCACTGCCCGAAGGAGATCTCAAAGACCCTTCCCGTGACGGTCTCGCCGTTTGCAGCCCTGCCGGCGTAATTGATCCAGTCGGTCACATTGTCATCAAAGCATTCCCGGTAGTTCTTTCCAAGAATATCGATACGGCTTAATCCCGAGTATTCGCAGTATTTATTGTTAACAAAGACATATTTGACATCCGATACGGTGCTTGCCGAAATGACGGGACGCATGGTTATGAAGGGCACGGGAAGATCCTTGTAGACATCCGGGATCTCGCCCCTCACTTCATCCAGGTCAAAGTCAGCGTTGTTTATCCTCTTATCCTCATTGAAGCGCGAAAGGAGGAGAGTGAACACATCATGGAAGGTGGGTCTTTCATCTGCCAGTACCATGGCTTTGCATACCGTAAGAGGTCCGGTATCCATCGTTCCCAGAGCGCTTATCTTTTCACGGCATTTTTCCACAGCCTCTTTGAAATCCACACATTCAGAGCCTTTTACACAGACAGTGTAGCCGCAGCTCTGCGTCTTTGCCACCACAGCGTCTCCGGAAAAGCATCTTTTTATGGCGTTTCCTATGTTTGTACTGAGTTCCTCCGCTGCTTCCCTGCCGTGGTCGGCAAAGATCCGCTGGTATTCGGCAGCTTCAAACATGGCGGCGCCGTACATGGTACCGTTGCCCCTGTAATTATCGTCCAGGCTCTGAAGAGTCATAAAAAGACCTCTGGAGTTCAAAAGCCCGGTCTTTATATCTACGAAGAGGGCGTGATCCATTTCATCGCCGGAGGTCAGGACTATGTCTGAATCCATGAAATATCCGATGAGTCCTACGATCTGCCCGTTTTTATAGATGGGATATTTGGTGGCAAGGATGTTTACCTTGGCACCTCTGGCATAGATCTGTCCGGGTGAATTTCTGATGACGGTACCCTTCTCCAGAACATCCAGTTCGTCGGAGCGGTACTGGGTGTCGTCCGGATGCCAGCCCATTTCCTCGTCATTTTTTCCGAGGATATCATGGATGGAATCAAAACCGTAGAATTCCAGGAAGGAATTGCTGGCTCCAAGAAAACGTCTGTCTCTGTCCTTCCAGAAATACCTTACATCCGAAACGTCCATAAGGGTGTTCCAGAGGAAGTCTTCCTTAATGAGCTCTTCGGCGTCCTCACTGCTGAAAGCGCTGCTCTCCGAGGTGGCGGCGGAATATCCCAGCACCTGTCTTGCCATTTCGACGAATTCACCGTGGACTTCATGTTCGATAACGGAAATGAGAGCGATGATCCTGCTTCCGTTACTGCCGGGCACGCCGCTGATGCGGAAGGTGACCCACTTGAATACATCGTTTATCTTTATCCTGAAGATGGTCAAAAAGCTTGGGGCTCCGCCTGTGGAGAATTTTTCACTCAGGTTCTTTTTGTCAAAGGTGTGGAGGAAACGCTCGGAATCCGAGGGGTATATCAATCCGGAATCCACATAGCCCGCCAGGTACTTTTCATAATTATATGAGTTTCCCCTGGTTCCTGCTCCGTACGTAAGCTTTAATACCTTAACGGAGTTTTCCGGAAGATCTGCATAGTAAATATTGTCATACGAAGGGATCAGTTCCCTTAAGAGCTGTTCTGCCTCCTCCTTCCTGTCGCTGTCGTCAACAGCTTCCGCCTCATGGAGAAAGCTCATGAACACACATCTTTTGCCGACGGAAGAGATGAGCCTGTTATCCAGGATATAGTTCCTGCCGCCAAGGGAGAATTCCAGATCCTTTTCGACCCCGTCCTTTTTTATCAGATCCGCGGTCTCACGGAATCTCAAAGACAGCTCCGTGTTTCCGGCGTTGGCGGTTTCCTGCAGCACATCCCTGGGGTCGTATCCGGTCCGGGCGATAAGATTATAGAATTCGCTGTTGGCGAAGAATACCTCAAAACGCTCCCCGTTGTAAAGGCTGAGGCACATGGCCCTGCTTCCCGTCAGATCGATAAGACCGGCTTTTGAATAGAGTTCACCTTCCTCCGGGTCCTCCCATTCCATGGTCTTATTCTCTTCATAGCCTTTAACGGTATCCTCAAGGGAAGTGAGCTTTCCGTAATAGTAGCCCTGAACGACCTCACAGCCCATTGACCTTAAGAATTCCAGATGTTCCCTGGTCTCCACACCCTCTGAAATGGTGTGGATCGAAAGATTCTTGGCCATGACGATTATCGATTCCACGATCTTCCGGCTTCTTTCGGTGAAATTCCGCAGGAGCTCCATGTCTATCTTTATGGCGTCAAAGCGGAAATCGTTCAGCATGTTGAGAGAAGAGTAGCCGTTGCCGAAATCATCTATCAGTACTCTGAACCTCATGCCATGGAGCTTTTCGATCTCCTCGCGCATGAGCTCCGGGTTTTTCAGTATGGCTTTTTCCGTGATCTCCACCACAATAAGTGAGGGATCGATGTCATTATCCCTGGCTATCCCCGACAGCGTATCCGGCACATTAAGTACCAGGAAATCCGCATAGGTGAGATTTAGTGATACAGGGAGAGGGCTGAAGCCCATATCCTTAAGACGTCTTATATTGCGGACAACCTCGCGGATAACGAAGGTATCCAGCTTCCATGTGAGGTTCTGCTCCTCAAGTATTGGGATATATACCGAGGGAAGAAGGGTCCCTCTTTCGGGATCCTCCCATCTGGTCAATGCTTCGGCACCGCAGAATTTATCATTTAAGAGCCGGACCTGGGACTGGTAATACAGTTTGATATCACCTTTTTTAATTGCGCTGTCGATATTATCCGCGATAAAGGAACGGAGTTTCATCTCCGAATCCATTCTGTCATCAAAATAGTTTATGTCCGAAACACCGGATCTTTTGCTGCTCCTGCAGGCAAATACCGCCTTTTCACATACCGAATCCATGCTGTCCGTGTCTTTCGAATATCCGCTGTATACCCCGGCTTTGATGGCTATCCTTTCCCCGTTGCTGCGGAGCTCCATATCCTTTATAAGCTGGGGGAGGAATACATCGGCACCTTTGATATCGGTATATGCATAGAAACAGAAGGTATCGGACCTGCTGCAGTGTTCGTTTCCGAAATACTTCCGGAGAAGCTCCGAAAAACCCTTTATAAGGCTGTTTCCTTCAGCTTCGCCGAACCTGGCTATATAGGGCCTGATGCCTTTTATGTCAAAGAAGATCATGACTGGATCCTCACCCCTGTCATAAGCCGTCAGGAAATGATCTTCCGCATTTTTCAGAAAGACTGTCATAAGGGGAAGACGGGTCAGATCATCATATTTTGTTTTGTCATTGTGGATACTGCTGAACATACGAAGGTTATTTTACATCAAAACAACTGTTTTTTTCAACACCTGTTTACAGTCAAAAATTGTCATTTTCATACTGTAATTTACAGGCATACTATGGTATAATTTTCTTACTATACGCAGGAACAAAGCCTGTGGAGCGGAAATAACGGGAAAGGAGATCAATGCATGGCAGATAGCAAAGAGAATATCAGGAAGAAAAGGACAGGTCTGGGACTGAAAGCCAAAATGCTTCTCGGTATAATCCCGGTGGTACTGGTGGGGCTTGTGATCGTGACTTTTGTGAGCACCAGTCAGGCCGGAGGAGAGATAAACAGCCTTACCGAGGAAAAAGCCAGCGAAATGCTTGACGGTAATATCAGCAGTATCAATTCTACCCTTCAGGAATTCCGCACCACGGCACTGACTCTGTCCAGAACCGTCGGGGCTACTTACGGCTCCACCGATCTTGCAACCTACGAGGAGGTCTTTTCAAAGGTGGTTGCGGACAATGATTCCGTTCTGGGCAGCGGCATATGGTTTGAACCCGGGGTTTATCAGGGACAGGAGTTTGCAGGTCCCTACTGGACAAAGGATTCCGCCGGAAAGGTTTATTATACGGACGAGTATTCAAATGCGGAATATAATTATCCGGCCCAGGAATACTATACCAATGCCAAGGCCATGAAGACCATGGATGCGGTGATCACAGACCCGTACTATGATCCTTCCAGCGGACATATAATGGCCACATGTTCGGCACCGATATTTAACGGGGACGGGGATTATGTGGGATGTATCACCGTTGATACCGAGCTCACCCAGATACAGGAGATAGTATCGGGAATGAAGCTCGGGCAGGATTCGGAGGCCATGCTGCTTGATTCCCAGGGCTTCTTCCTCTACGACAAGGATGATTCGAAAATGGACGGAAGCTGCACCATAGCAAATGACAGCAATGCCTCACTTGCAGCGGTGAGCTCCACGGTTATGGGGTCGGAAAGCGGAGTGACCGCCTATAAGGTGAACGGCGCGTCCTATGAGATATTCTTTGCCACTGTTCCGGAGGTTAACTGGAAGCTCCTTATAACCTTAAGGGAAAGCGAGATGAAATCAGCTACCAACAGGATAGGGACCATTTCCACCGTTATCTGTATCATAGCCATCCTTATCTGCGGCATTATCATCCTCTTCCTGGTCAGCAATATCTCAAAGAGTGTGGACAGGGTAAAGAAATTTGCAGGGGAACTGGCAAAGGGCGATTTTACGGTAGATAAGATAAAGAACAGGAGTAATGATGAGCTGGGACAGATGTCCGAATCCTTAAATGACATGTATGAGAGCAACAGGAGCGTTATCGGACAGGTTTCGGAGGAGTCCGTAAAGATAAGCGAGGCCAGCTCCTCCCTTTCCGGCATGGCGGATCAGCTCTCCACCGACTTTGAGCAGATAAGGAGCAATATGAGCGGCGTGAATGATGCCATGATGAGCGCTTCCGCGGCTACGGAGGAGATAAATGCTTCGGTTGAGGAAGTAAATGCATCGGTACAGCTCCTTTCCGCAGAGACTAATGAAACAAAGCAGAAGGCCATGGATATCCAGGAGAGGGCAAAGCAGATCGAGAAGAACTCCAGGATCGCCTACGACAACGCTCTCAGTGCTGCGGATGCCCGGGAAGCGGACGTGAAGGAAGCCAATGAAAAAGCCGCTATTGTGAACCAGATCGGATCCCTTGCGGATTCCATAGCAAATATAGCGGATCAGATAAACCTGCTTTCCCTGAACGCTTCCATAGAGGCGGCAAGGGCCGGGGAGCACGGCAAGGGCTTTGCGGTAGTGGCATCCGAGATCAATAAGCTGGCTCTTGATACCGCGGAAGCCGTGGAACAGATACAGGGCACCATAGGTGAAGTGCAGGGTGCTTTTTCGGGGCTTCTGGATTCCACGAACCAGCTCCTTACCTTTATGACCACCACCGTTTCCAATGATTACAATGATTTCATAAATATGGCTAACCAGTACGGTACCGATGCCGCCTCCTTCGGAGAAGAATCGGAGAAGATAGCGGAAATGGTACAGACCATAAGGGAAGCCATGGGCGAGGTGAGCGACGCGATACAGAACATAGCCGAGTCCACCCAGGAAACCGCCGAGAGATCCACAAATGTGGCGGATACCGTGGAGAATGTGGGATATGTGGTGGACAACGTAACGGATATGTCCGGAAAACAGAATACCATCGCTGCTTCCCTTACCGAGGTTGTGGGTAAGTTTAAGCTCCGTTGATTATTTACATTCTCTTTTGCTTATGTTAAACTAGAATCTGCGGCATTTGCCGCAGGTTCTTGTTTTTTATCTTAATTTTTGTAGGAGGAATATCAAATGGCAAGATTCAAAAAGACCATGGATGGTAACGAAGCTGCGGCTCATGCATCGTATATCTTTACCGACTGCGCAGCTATCTACCCCATCACGCCTTCATCACCGATGGCAGAGCACACCGATGAATGGGCAACAGCCGGAAGAAAGAACATCTTCGGCAATACTGTAAAGATCGTTGAGATGGAATCTGAGGGAGGAGCAGCAGGTGCTGTTCACGGATCCCTTGTGGCAGGTGCACTTACATCTACCTACACCGCATCCCAGGGACTTCTTCTCATGATCCCCAATCTCTATAAGATTGCAGGTGAGAGACTTCCCGGAGTCATCAACGTTTCGGCTCGCTGTATAGCAAGCCATGCCCTCAATATTTTCGGAGATCATTCCGATGTATATGCATGCCGTCAGACAGGCTGTGCAATGCTTTGCGAATCTTCCGTTCAGGAAGTAATGGATCTCACTCCCGTAGCTTATCTTTCAGCTATCAAGGGAACCATTCCTTTCATAAACTTCTTTGACGGCTTCCGTACCTCCCATGAGATACAGAAGATCGACTGCTGGGCAAATGAGGACTTCGAAGATATCCTTGATCAGGATGCCATCGATAAGTTCCGTGCAAACGCACTTAACCCCAATCACCCCTGTGAAAAGGGTTCTGCCCAGAATCCGGACGTATTCTTCCAGACAAGAGAGAGCTGCAACAGCGCTTACAATGATCTTCCCGCCATTGTTCAGGATTATATGGACAAGATCAATAAGAAGATCGGCACTGATTATAAGCTCTTTAACTACTACGGCGCTCCCGATGCTACTCATATCATCGTAGCAATGGGTTCCGTAAACGACACCATAGAAGAGACCATCGACTACCTCGCAGCCAAGGGCGAGAAGGTTGGTCTTGTTAAGGTTCGTCTCTTCAGACCTTTCGCAGCAGATGCGTTTATAAGTGCTATTCCTGACACGGTTAAGACCATTTCCGTTCTTGACCGCACCAAGGAGCCCGGTTCCATAGCTGAGCCTCTTGCGCAGGATGTTATGACTGCAGTCCGCGGCACAAAGTTTGAAAGCGTTGAGATCCTTCGCGGACGTTACGGCCTGGGTTCAAAGGATACCACTCCCAACCAGATCGTTGCCGTATATCACAACAGTGAGAAGAAGGAATTCACCCTCGGTATCTTTGATGATGTTACCAATCTTTCACTGGATGCAGGTCCCGAGCTCGTTACCACTCCCGAAGGCACAGTATGCTGTAAGTTCTGGGGTCTTGGAGCAGACGGAACCGTTGGAGCCAACAAGAACTCCATCAAGATCATCGGTGACAACACGGATAAGTATGTTCAGGCTTACTTTGACTATGATTCAAAGAAGTCCGGCGGTATCACAATGTCCCACTTAAGGTTCGGTGACAAGCCCATCAAGTCCACCTACCTTATCCATCAGGCCAATTTCGTTGCCTGCCATAATGCAGCTTACGTGCGTAAGTACAACATGGTCCAGGAGCTGGTTGACGGCGGTACCTTCCTCCTTAACTGCCCCTGGTCCGGAGAAGAGCTGGATGAGCACCTTCCCGGACAGGTTAAGGCCTATATCGCAAACCACAATATCAAGTTCTATACCATCGACGGTGTGAAGCTCGGTATCGAGTCCGGCATGGGACCCACCAGGATCAATACCATCCTTCAGTCCGCATTCTTCAAGCTTACCGGCATCATCCCCGAGGGAGAGGCCATCGAGCACATGAAGGCTGCTGCAAAGAAGACCTACGGCTTAAAGGGTGATGACGTTGTTCAGAAGAACTGGAACGCTATCGACCTTGGTGCTACCGGCATCGTTGAGGTTAAGGTTCCCGATTCCTGGAAGGACGGCAAGGACGAGGGTCTTGATTATCCCAAGGCTACAAAGGGCTCAAAGGATGTCATCGACTTCGTAAACGATATCCAGATCAAGGTTTCCGCTCAGGAAGGAAATTCCATCCCCGTTTCTGTAGTACAGAGATATACAGACGGTTCAACTCCTTCCGGAACAGCCGCTTACGAGAAGAGAGGCGTTTCCGTAGCAGTTCCCGTATGGAATGCAGACAACTGTATACAGTGTGAGTTCTGCTCATATGTATGTCCTCACGCTGCCATCCGTCCCGTTGCCATGACCGAGGATGAGGCTGCAAAGGCTCCCGAAGGAATGGTTTCCAAGGATCTTACGGGTATGCCCGGATACAAGTTCTCCATCGTTGTTTCCGATATGGACTGCCTTGGCTGCGGCTCCTGCGCAAACGTATGTCCCGGCATGAAGGGCAATAAGGCTCTCGAAATGAAGACCCTTGACGATGCTCTTAAGGCTGAGCAGGTTTACTTCGATTATGCAGTAGATCTTCCCGAGAAGAAGGAAGTTATCGATAAGTTCAAGGTTAACTCCGTAAAGGGCTCACAGTTCAAGCAGCCCCTGCTTGAGTTCTCAGGCGCATGCGCAGGCTGTGGTGAGACACCTTATGCAAAGCTTGTTACACAGCTCTTCGGAGACAGGATGTACATCGCAAATGCAACAGGATGTTCCAGTATCTGGGGCAACTCCTCACCTTCAACTCCTTATACGGTTAATAAGGAAGGACACGGACCCGCCTGGGATAACTCCCTCTTTGAGGATAACGCGGAGTTCGGTTACGGAATGCTCCTTGCACAGAAGACTCTGAGAGGCAACTTAAGGGCTCTGGCAGAGGCTCTTGCAGAGAAGGATCCTTCCGTTAAGGCTGCTGTTGACAAGTGGATCGAGACTTATGATTCCACAGCCCTCAACACAGATGCAGCAAATGAGCTGGTCAAGGCTCTGGAAGGCAATTCTGCTCCCGAGGCTAAGGAACTTGTTAAGAATAAGGACTTCCTTGCAAAGAAGTCACAGTGGATCTTCGGTGGAGACGGCTGGTCATATGACATCGGCTTCGGTGGCCTGGATCACGTTCTTGCTTCCGGTGAAGATGTAAACGTATTCGTATTCAATACCGAGGTTTATTCAAATACAGGCGGACAGTCCTCCAAGGCTACTCCTACCGGTGCTGTTGCACAGTTCGCAGCAGGCGGTAAGGAGATCAAGCAGAAGGATCTGGCAGGTATCGCTATGAGCTACGGCTATGTATATGTGGCACAGGTTTCCATGGGTGCAAACATGAAGCAGCTCGTTGATGCCATCACAGAGGCCGAGAGCTATCACGGACCTTCACTGATCATCGGTTATGCTCCCTGCATCAACCACAGGATCAGGGTCGGCATGGGCAAGGCCATGGAAGAAGAGAAGAAGGCTGTCGATGCAGGATACTGGAACCTCTTCAGGTTCAATCCCGATGCGGAGAAGAAGTTCACCCTTGACTCCAAGGCTGCAACAGTTCCTTATCAGGACTTCCTTGACGGAGAGGCAAGATATACCGCTCTTAAGAAGGTTAACGCCGAGAAGGCCGACAGGCTCTTCAAGGCAGCTGCCGAGAATGCAGAGAAGCGCTTCACACATCTGCAGGGATTGGTGGATCTTTACAGCAAGTGAGAAATCATCAGATTTCTCGCTTGCGTAAATGGCAACTCCCTTTAGGGAGTTGTCCGGCGAAAGCCGGA
>JAFVEU010000122.1 GCA_017475845.1 Lachnospiraceae bacterium
AAGTACCTTCCCTCTCCGGTTCTCTTTTTTGTACGTGCCTTTTATGCCTTTCTGCTCTCAGGGCAAGTATTTTCTCTCTCCCGGCCTTTCTTTTGTACTTGCCTTTGCTGCCTTTCCGCCCTCAGGGCAAGTATTTTCCCTCTCCGGTTCTCTTTTTTGTACTTGCCTTTTATGCCTTTCCTCCCTCAGGGCAAGTAACTTTCCTCTCCGGTTCTCTCTTTTGTACTTGCCTTTACTGCTTTTCCGCCCTCAGGGCAAGTAACTTCTCTCTCCCGGCCTTTCTTTTATACTTGCCTTTTATGCTATTTTGCTCTAAGGGCAAGTATTTTCCGCCGATCACTATAGGTAACAAACGTTTTATGGTATAATGTCAGCTGATTGTGCCGGGGGCTGCGGACAGGTACTGTCGAGATCAGCAGGCGGCAGATCCGCGTCAAAGGCGGAAGATTAGTGCGAAAGGCGGCAGATCTGCGTCAAAGGCGGAAGATCCGCGTCAAAGGCGGGAGGATTAGTGAGAAAGGCGGGAGATTAGTGCGAAAGGCAGGCGAGCTGCGCGTAAAGTCAATGATCAAAGGCGGAGTACCGGCGCAAAGGCAGAAGATCAACAGAAAGGAGCTGTATTAACGATCATGAAAAACTACGAGATAGGAACAAAGTGTGTGCAGGCGGGATACAGGCCGGGAAACGGAGAGCCCAGGCAGATCCCCATTGTACAGTCAACGACTTTCAAATACGACACCAGCGAGGCCATGGGAAAGCTTTTCGACCTGGAGGCCCCGGGCTATTTCTATACCAGACTGCAGAACCCCACCAATGACTATGTGGCAGCAAAAATCGCGGAGCTGGAGGGAGGGACGGCTGGGATGCTCACGAGCTCCGGCCAGGCGGCCAACTTCTTCGCCCTCTTCAATATCTGCGAAAACGGAAGCCATATAGTGTCCTCTTCCTCAATCTACGGGGGCACCTTTAACCTTATAAGCGTTACCATGGCGAAGATGGGAATTGACGTGACCTTTGTTGATCCCAACGCCTCCGAGGACGAGCTGGAAAGCGCCTTCAGAGAAAACACCAGGGCGGTTTTCGGAGAGAGTATAGCAAATCCGGCCCTTACGGTGCTTGATATAGAGAAATTCGCCAAGGCGGCCCACAGGCATGGCGTTCCCCTTATCGTTGACAACACCTTCCCCACACCTGTTCACTGCCGTCCCATAGAATGGGGCGCTGACATAGTGACCCACTCCACCACCAAGTACATGGACGGCCACGGAGCGGCTGTGGGCGGAGCCATAGTGGATTCCGGCAAATTCGACTGGATGGCCCACGCCGATAAATTCCCGGGGCTCACCACTCCCGACGAATCCTATCACGGCATAGTATATGCGGAAAAGTTCGGCCTGGAAGGAGCCTTCATCACCAAGTGTACTTCACAGCTGATGCGGGACTTCGGCTGCATCCAGTCTCCCCAGAACGCCTTCCTTCTAAACCTGGGGCTGGAGTCTCTTCATGTCAGGATGCCGAAGCACGCAGCAAACGGCATGGCTGTGGCAAAATATCTGGAAACAAGAGAAGAAGTGTCTAAGGTAAGCTTCCCGGATCTTCCCACAGATCCCTACTATCCTCTGGCAAAAAAATACATGCCCGAGGGAGGCTGCGGAGTGGTATCTTTCGAGCTCAAGGGAGGGAGAAGTGCCGCTCTGGAATTCATGAAGAAATTAAGACTTGCGGCTATAGAGACCCATGTTGCAGACGCCAGGACCTGCTGTCTGAATCCGGCCACCAGCACCCACAGGCAGATGACGGACGAGCAGCTTGCAGCCGCAGGCATTCCTGCAGGCCTTATCCGTATGTCCTGCGGGCTTGAAGACAGTAAAGACCTGATCGCCGACATAGAAAACGCCTTAAAATAAAGGGGTTTTAATCCCTGAGAGGCGTGGAAATATTACAAAATAAGGGATTTTTTTAAAAACTTTTTAAAAATGTGTGGCTATTACTGAACATTTCTGTTATAATTAGATTGCTGTTCAACAAGATCATAAGGATTGGAGGAACCATATGAACAAAACAGAGTTAGTTGAAGCAATCGCAAAGCAGACTAAGTTATCAAAGAAAGACACTGACGCTACTCTTAAGGCTTTCACCGATGTTGTTGGTAAGGAGCTTAAGAAGGGCGGAAAGATCCAGCTTATCGGCTTCGGTACATTCGATGTTGTTAAGAGGGCAGCAAGAAAGGGTCGCAATCCTCAGACCGGTAAAGAGATCAAGATCGCAGCTTCCAAGTCACCTAAGTTCAAGGCAGGCAAGGCTCTTAAGGATCTGGTTAACGGCGCAAAGAAGAAATAATAATTACGCAATGGAAGCCTGCCGGTGAAAATCGGCAGGCATTTTATGTTTAAATGAGTACCGCATAGAGCTTTAATCAACGGACAGGTTCCGGAAGGGAGATTTTTCCAACGGATGTGTACATCCGGCATAATGCTTTTGTCAACGGACAGGTTCCGGAAGGGAAATATTGCCGGCGGATGTGTGCATCCGGCATATTACTTTTGCCAGCGGCCGGCAGGAATCCTGTATGAAGCTTTTGGCGGTGGAAAACGGAGGAAAGAAATGTACGTAGTATGCCTTGATATGGAAGGGGTAGTGGTACCCGAGATATGGATAGCCTTTGCGGAGGCCACCGGGATAAGTGAACTTAAAAGAACCACAAGGGATGAGCCGGATTATGACAAACTCATGGCATACAGGCTTTCCATCCTTAAGGAGCACTCCCTGGGATTAAAGGAGATACAGGAAGTGATATCCGGTATCGACCCCCTGCCCGGAGCGGTGGAGTTCTTAGACAAACTGAGGGCAGAGACACAGGTATTGATACTGAGTGATACCTTTACACAGTTTGCTATGCCGCTTATAAAGAAGCTTAAATATCCCACCCTCTTCTGCAACAGCCTGGAGGTTGCGCCTTCGGGAGAGATAACGGGCTACAAGATGCGGACAGCGGACTCCAAGTATTCCACCGTAAAGGCTCTGCAGTCCATAGGCTTTGAGACCATAGCCGCCGGGGATTCCTACAATGACCTTAAAATGATAAAAGCAGGTCCCGCCGGTTTCCTCTTCAGATCTACTGAAAAGATCATTAAGGACAATCCGGAGATCCCTGCTTTTACTGAATTTGACGATCTTTACAATGCGATCATGGATGTGATACGCAAAGACTGACAGCTAAAGACAAAAAAGACAGGGGGACGGTTCCAATGCCATTAAGCTAAGAAACCCGTCCCCCTGTCTTCTCGTAGCATCTTAAGAGATCTCAAACGAAGAAATTGGCTGTAGTCTGCTTCATCTGCTCTTCGTCACGCTTCTGCATTATCATCTTCATGTTATCCAGAAGCTGTCCCTGCTTATTATTGTTATACTGATCCACCATCTCCTGAAGCTCGTCCTTAATGGAACTGGAAGCGTAGGAATTGTAGATCGCAGTCTGATTGTAGGCATCCTGGGCTGAAAGGGCGTTCTGCTGGGCACCGTTCAGAGCCCGCTGGTCGCTTACCTTCTTGATGGCCTCGTCGATCTTCGAGATGTCGAAATCCTTCCTTACGTCAAAGCCTTCGATTCCAAGATCCTTAAGAAGGGAATTGGAACCGCTGATCCCAATCGTGGTCTTATTCCCGTCGGTAACGATATCGATATTGTCCCTGCTGCCGTTTAATAGATAGGTCTCGTTATACTTGGCGGTACCGGCGATATCGTTGATACCCTTCATATAATTGTCGATCTGTCCCTGAATAGCAGCCTTGTCACTGGCTGAAGTAAGACCGTTGGAAGCCTTGACCGCCAGTTCGCGTATGGACTGCAGATAATCTGTGATCTGGGACTGGGCACCGTCAGCGATCTTTGTCAGCGCCTCACCGGCCTTAACGTTTTCGGAGCCGGCCTGAAGCCCGCCTATCTGTGAAATGGCCTTCTGCTCGATGGCCTTATCTGAAGTATTGATATACCCGCTGTAACTGCTGTTATAAGAATAACCGCCGTATGATGAAATAGATTCCATAAGCTTCCCCTTTTCATAAACCGGGCAAAAACCCAGAAACTAAACCTATGTTAGCCTGATGATAACACAGATCCGGGATTGTATACATGAACATTTTGTAAATTTTTTATAAAATCCGCCTGTGGAGATCCGACCCACGAACCCCCGAAAGCGCCTGTCCCCGGAAATCCCCGAAAAATCGAAAGCGCCGGTTCCCGGAAAACCCCGAAAACCCTCAGTCTCTCCTGAACACGTCTCTGGTATATACCCTGTCCTTTACATCATCCAGACAGGGATCATAACGGTTGGCAATGATGGCATCCGAAGATCTCTTAAACCTGTCCAGATCGTTTACCACAAGGGAACCGAAGAAGGTGCTGCCCTCTTCCAGTGAAGGCTCATAAATAATGACCGTGGCCCCTTTTCCCTTAACTCTCTTCATGATGCCCTGAATGGAGCTCTGCCTGAAATTATCGGAATTGGACTTCATGGTAAGCCTGTAAACGCCGATGGTAACGGGTCTCTCCTTCTCGGAATTCCACATGGAGCTTCCTGTGTAATAGCCGGCAGTCTCCAGCACCCTGTCGGAAATAAAATCCTTCCTGGTCCTGTTGCTCTCAACAATGGCCTGAATGAGATTTTCAGGCACATCCTGATAATTGGCCAGAAGCTGCTTGGTATCCTTGGGAAGGCAGTAACCGCCGTAGCCAAAGGAGGGATTGTTGTAATAATCCCCGATCCTGGGATCCAGACTCACTCCCCGGATAATATTCGCGGAATCAAGGCCCTTACTCTCCGCGTAGGTGTCCAGCTCGTTAAAGAAAGCAACTCTGAGAGCCAGATAAGTATTGGCAAAAAGCTTCACGGATTCAGCCTCCGTAAGGCCCATCAGCAGAACGGGAACATCCTCTTTCTCCGCGCCCTTTTTAAGAAGGGCGGCAAATTCCTCGGCATCCTTACGGGTCTCATCATCACAGCCCACGATTATCCTGGACGGATAGAGATTATCGTAGAGAGCCTTTGACTCCCTCAAGAACTCCGGACTGAAAAGGATATTTTTTATCCCGTATCTCTTTCTCAGGGACTCGGTGTAGCCCACGGGGATGGTGGATTTGATCACCATCACAGGCACCTTCCCCCGGTCCTTTGAAGCTTCAAGTACCGCTTCCACCACGGCTTCCATCGCAGAGGTATCAAAGAAATTCTTCTTGGGATCATAATTAGTGGGAGTGGCTATGATCACTATATCCGCTGTGGCATAAGCTCCGGCACCGTCAAGGGTGGCGGTGAGATCCAGTTCCTTTTCCTCCAGATACTTTTCGATCTATTCGTCACGGATGGGAGACTTCCGCCCGTTCAGCATCTTCACCTTTTCCTCGATGATATCCACCGCCGTGACCTTATTATCCTGTGACAGGAGCACTGAAAGGGAGAGCCCCACATAACCGGTACCCGCAACAACTATGTGCTTTTTTTCCATGTTATCTTCACTCGTTCCTTTATTTTTCGAAATTCCTGAGAACTTCCGGTTTTTGAAAGAACACTATTTCACTATCTTCTCAAAATCCGCCTTGGGATGCTTGCAGATCGGACAGATGAAATCGTCGGGAAGTTCCTCACCCTCCCACTCATAGCCGCAGATCCTGCAGCGCCAGACCGTTTTTCCGGAGGGAGCAGTCCCCACCTTTTCTGGCCTTGGCTTGATATCGCTCTGATAAAACTCATAGGTGCAGGACTGTGCGTCGGAAAGCACCTCCATGGCCGAAGGCTCCGCAATAAAGAGGGTATGGGAACCAAGATCCACCGTGTCCTTAACCTTCAATGAGAAGTAAGCGTTGGTTCCGGCTAAAACATAAGGGATTCCGTTCTCCGCGATCTTATAGGATGAAGCAGGATAATCGTCCCCGAACTTATTCACATCCCTGCCGGACTGGAAGCCGAAATGCTTAAAAAGCTCGAAATCCGCATCCTTTGAGATCACTGAGATATTGCACTCCTTAGACTCCATGATCATATCATGGGTAAAATTCCCCTTATTAACGGCGAAAGAAATGGTATTTGGCTCGGAAGCCACCTGCACCGCCGTATTTATAATACAGCCGTTCATTTTCTCCCCACGTACTGCCGTACATACAAATAAGCCATAGGACAGCTTATACATTGCCTTATTATTCATTTCTGCCATGATCTTCCTCCTTTCGGCCCGATAGTTACGCCTATTCTACTCCGCCGCCGGATTTCCGTCAATCAGAGCGCAAACGCCCCCGGAAAGCGCAGCCACCATCTGACAGGGCTTCAAACCTCCGCAAAGGGGTCAGTCTTCCCCCTCCCTCAGCTTCTTCATGTGTTCCCTTATCTTTACCTCGTAACCCTCGCCTGAAGGCTTGTAGAATTCCGTACCGTCCAGCTCATAGGGCAGGTACTGCTGTTTCACGTAATGATGGGGGAAATCATGGGCGTACAGATAACCCTGCTCCCGCTCCTCCCCGTGGGAATCGGCATGAACATTCTGCAGATGCCTGGGGATCAGGGCCGTTTTCCCGGATTCCACAACTCTCTGGGCATCTCCTATTGCCATATAGGAAGCATTGGACTTCGGG
>JAFVEU010000123.1 GCA_017475845.1 Lachnospiraceae bacterium
AGAGACTGATAAATGCTTTTGGTAAAGAAATTCGGCGGCACCAGCGTCGGAGATAAAGACAGGATAATGAATGTGGCCAGGCGCTGTGCAAAGGACTGGCAGGCGGGAAACGACATCGTAATAGTGCTTTCCGCCATGGGAAAGCAGACGGATGTACTTATAGATCTGGCGAAGGAGATAAATCCCAACCCCCCGAAAAGGGAACTGGACATGCTCCTTACTACCGGTGAACAGACCAGTGTGGCCCTTATGTCCATGGCTTTTGCCACCATGGGGATACCTTCGGTATCATTGAATGCTTTCCAGGTTTCCATGCATACCACCAGGGTATACGGAAACGCCAGGATCAAGCGCATTGATACGGACCGTCTGGAGCACGAGCTGGAAAGCAGAAAGATAGTTATCGTTACCGGCTTCCAGGGTGTCAACAAATATGATGATTACACCACCCTGGGAAGAGGAGGCTCCGATACCACAGCAGTGGCTCTTGCCGCGGCACTTCATGCCGACAGCTGTGAGATATTTACGGATGTGGACGGCGTATATACCGCAGATCCCAGGATAGTCAAGGGTGCGAGAAAAATGAAGGAGATCTCCTATGACGAGATGCTGGATCTCGCCACATTGGGAGCGGGAGTCCTTCATAACAGGTCTGTGGAGCTTGCAAAGAAATACAATGTTCCCCTTATAGTGCGTTCAAGTTTAAATGAATCCGAGGGAACTGTCATAAAGGAGGTAGCAAAAGTGGAAGGAATGCTTGTTTCCGGAGTTGCAGCTGATAAGAATGCCACCCGTGTTTCGGTACTGGGGCTTGAAGACAGGCCCGGCGTGGCGTTTAAGCTTTTTGATCTCATAGCGAAGAAGAATATCAACGTGGACATGATACTGCAGTCCATCGGCCGTGACGGTACCAAGGATATCTCCTTTAACGTAAGCTCCGAGGACGGACAGACAGCGGTGGATACCATAAATGAGAACCTTAAATACTTAAGGGCCAAGTCCGTAAGCTTTAATGACCATGTATCCAAGGTTTCCGTGGTGGGAGCCGGCATGATGAGCTCTCCCGGGGTTGCGGCAAAGATGTTTGAGTGTCTTTACAACTCCGATATCAACATCAATATGATCTCCACCTCCGAGATAAGGGTAACGGTGCTCATAGACGAAATGGATACGGAAAGGGCGCTTCAGGCAGCCCATGACGCTTTCGGTCTGGAGGACTGACAGAAACTGACTTCATAAAAACGGCATGGTCCGGAAAAACCCCGGCCATGCCGTTATTTTATCGTCTGACAGATCTCCGGGGATCCTTTCCGGGGATCCTCTCCGGGGATCTTCTCCGGGAATCCTCTCCGGGGATCAGAGGAGTCTTTCAAAGGATCCGTAGATCTCCCACATCCTGTCGAGAAGAGAAGAATAGTCCCTTTCGGTCCTTGTCCGGAGAAGATCGGTGATCTCGTTTATGATTTCAAGGAGCGGGGTTATGAAAAGATTGGCAAGCACCCCTTTAAGAGCATGGGCCTCCTCAAAGGCATCACTAAGGTTCCCTTCCTTAATGAGCTTATCAAGCTTTTCATACCGTTCCTTTTCGAAGGCTCCGGGCACCAGTCCCAGATAAAAGGATTCATCTCCTAAGCACCTTGCAAGTCCTTCATCCGTATTGCATCCAAGTTCCTTAAGTTTTCAACAGTAATCATTTTCCCGCCTCTGTCCTTTCTTTTATCAGCTTTTCAAACTCTTCTCCGGGGAGCGGCTTTGAGAAATAGTAGCCCTGTATGATGTGCACCCCGATATCCTTTAAGAGTCTGAACTGTTCTTCGTGCTCAACTCCTTCGGCAACAACCTTCAGATCCAGATATTCAGCTATATCCATGATGAGCTCCACCATTTTCAGGTCTTTCTCGTTTTCATGGATATTCTTTACAAAGCCCATGTCCAGCTTCAAAACGTCGATGGGCAGGGAAGAGAGCATGTTAAGTGATGAATATCCCGTTCCGAAGTCGTCCATCTCGATCATGAAACCGAGCTTCCTTAAGTCATTCACGATCTCTATGATCCTGTCTGAGTCCTCGGTGTAAGCAGACTCCGTGACCTCCAGCATATATTCACCGGGGTCGGTGCCGCATTCCTTAAGCATTCCCGTGATCTCCTCAACGAACCCCGGCTCCATCATATCGATACGGGAAACGTTAACGGAAACCGGGATAATGATACCGTATTTCCTTTTCCATTCGGCAACCTGCCTTGCGGCCTCTCTCCAGACGAAGCGGTCCAGCCGCCGTATCATGCCGTTTTTCTCAAATACGGGAATGAACTCTCCCGGACTTATCATGCCGAATTCCGGATGCTTCCAGCGGATCAGTGCTTCTGCCGAGGAAAGAAGGGGTACCTCCCCCCGGACATTGTATTTTGGCTGGTAATATACAATAAACTCATGCTCTGCCAGGGCTTTTTCCATGTCCCCCGCAAGTCTTTCCCGATGGGTCTCCTGTTCATGCATGGAACTGTCGAAATACGCCAGGTGCTTATCGAAGTCGCCCTTTATGGAATTGCAGGCAAGAAGAGCTGAATCAAAGCGCTTGTGAAGGTCAATATTCTTATCGGCTTTTTGATAGATGCCCATCCTTATCCTTGAGCCGGCCTCGGAAAGCTCTCCGGAAATACCCTTTACCAGGGAATCGAACAGCTCCTCCGGATCATCGGAATGGGGCATATAGATAAAAAAGCCGTCGGCATTATACCTGCATGCGATCCCCTTTTTATCCAGAATGTGATCCAGCACGACGCTTCCTATCATCCCAAGGAGACTGTCTCCGAAGGCACGGCCGTAGAGCTCGTTTATGATATGGAAGCGGTTGATGTTAAGGGCGATGGCGTCCATCTCCGTATCCGGATAATACTGGTCAATGACACCGGCATATTCCATGAAGAAATCCCTGTTATAGAGACCGGTGAGTTCGTCATTCTGCGTGGCGGAAACGATATTTATGCTCTCGAAGAGCTGTATGGTCTTTCCGATACGGGCAAGGATCACTTCCGGAACATTGTAGGGCTTCGGGATAAAGTCCGCCGCTCCCATCTTAAGGCTCTGGACTTCGGCGCTGGTCTCGGAGGTGAGGACTATGACAGGTATATGCTTAAGCTCCGTACTGCTCATTAGGATCTGCAGCACGGAGAAACCGTCGGTCCCCGGCATCAGGAGATCCAGCAAAATGAGGGAAAGGGTATCCTTATTATTTCTTATTATCTTAAGCGCTTCATCCCCGTTATCCGAAAGGAGCACATCATAGTCCGAAGACAGGATCTTTTCCAGTATCTTTAAGTTGATGGTCTCGTCATCGACCACCAGCACCTTTCTTTTTACGCGGAGTCTGCTTTCTACAAATTCATTCATGCCATTAATTATATGTTTTTTTTATCCCTTTGTCACTATGTAATGATAGCATCCCCTTGGCGCATTCGCTTTGGCGTTACAGTTCAGACCCTAGCTTGACGCACAACCCTAACGATTAAAAATCACATATTAAAATTGTCTCAAACCCAGAAAAAATCTTATTTTTTCTGGGTTTTTTCTATTGCATTTTACATCGTTATGGTATATAATATAAAC
>JAFVEU010000124.1 GCA_017475845.1 Lachnospiraceae bacterium
CAGGACATGGATCCCGGAGAGTGGGACAGGGTCATAAGGACAAATCTCACGGCCCTTTATAACAGCTGTAAATTATCTATTCCCAAAATGCTGAAAAAGCATGCCGGGAAGATAATAAATGTTTCATCGGTGTGGGGCAGTACCGGGGCCTCCATGGAGTGCGCCTACTGTGCCTCCAAGGGAGGGGTGGACGCCTTTACAAGGGCGCTGGCCAAGGAGCTTGCCCCCAGCAATATACAGGTAAATGCAGTTGCGCCGGGAGTCATAGATACGGATATGAATGCCCATCTGAGCGCAGATGAGAGAGAAGCGCTGATCTCCTCCATCCCCGCAGGCAGGATGGGAACTCCGGAGGAAGCTGCGGAGCTCATATATACCGTGGCCAAAGCCGGCAACTACTTAACGGGACAGATCGTTTCCCTGGACGGAGGGTGGATCTGAATGAAAAAGAGTCTTTCGGCAGCGGGCGAAGCGCTTATTCCCGCGCTGCTCACCCTTTTACTGTTCTCCGGGGTCCTTCTTATAAAGGGGATATGGCCCTTCGGACAAAACCTTATAGACTATTATGATATGGGACAGACCAATGCGCCCCTTTATTACCATATCTGGGATTTCCTCCACGGGAAGGGACCGCTTTTTTTCGACTGGTATATCAATCTGGGACAGAACCTGTCCATGGGAAGCGCCATACAGTGGAATATCTCCCCCTTCAATCTTTTTTATCTTTTTATCCCAAGGGATCTGGTCTATGTTTCCCTGTCGGTATTCATGGGACTGCATCTCTTCTTCATGGCTTTTAACATGGGGATCTTCCTTAAGCTGTCCTTTCCGGAGCTAAGGAGAGCCTTCACTGTTCCTGCGGCCATGTGCTACGGGCTCTGCGGCTATACTCTGACCCACTACACCATTCCCACATATCTGGATACTGCGGTTTTCCTGCCGTTATTTGCCCTGTCTCTCCTTATGATGTTAAGGGGCGGCGTAAGGCTTGTCTATACCCTGATGCTGGGCTTTATGACAGCGCTCAGTTATTATCTGGGATTCATGCACCTTATATATGTATTGCTGTTCTCTGTGGTTTACATAACATTGATAATAAAAGATCCCGCGGAAAGGAAGAAAAGGATAACAGGCCTGGCTACGGGAACAACAGGAGGCATACTCCTTTCTTCCTTTGTGCTCCTTCCCTCGGTAATGGAAATGACCTTATCCTCCAGGTTTAATTCCAATCTATCCCGGGGACCGGTGGAAACTCTTATCTCCATCCTGAATTCCGTGGGAGCTGACCAGTACTACGTTAAATATCTGCAGCTCTTCGCCATGGAGATCTTCATCATGACGATCATACTTGGACTGATCCGGTTCAGAAAAGACCTAAGCTACGTACTTACGGTATTTCTCGCGGCCTTCATTCCCTGTGCCCTTATTGTTTTTGAAGCCATAAACATACTGTGGCATTTCGGGACCTATTACCACTATCCCATAAGATGCGCTTATCTCATACCTTTTTCCCTCATTGCCGCCGCAGCCTCCCTTATGGAGAAGGCGGAAAAGGAAGAGGGAGAAGGAGCCATAAAGGTTAACATAATAGCGCTGACCGTCATTTCGTTTTTGTATGCCGCAGCCCTTTTTCTTCTCGTAAAGTTCTACGATTCACGGGCACCCTGGGATATAAAGGAGCTGTTTAAATACTGGGTCCTGCTGTCGGCGGCTGTTTATATTATGTCAACCATTATCTTCCTGTTATTGCGGTTTAAGTCCGGGATAAAGGGAGGAAAGCCTGTCCGCAGCCTCTTTATCCTTATCCTTCCCGTGACCGTCATGGAATTGATGTTCGGAGCCTATGCGGGATACGGGCTGCCGAAATTCACGGACAGCTTTTTCGGTGATCCGGAGCAGAGCGGGGATTACATATTGAAAACGGAAGCTCTTTCCGACGCCCTCTCCGGCCACTTTGACATGGATGAGGGTTCATACAGGATAAACCGCATTAAGAACCCGGATACTGACCTGAACGCCAATTACGGCATGGTCTGGAGACACGGAAGTGTTGCGGGATGGGCCAATACCGCCACGGGAGAGATGATAAACACGGCGGAAAAGCTGGGCTACAGCACCCACTTCATGCGGATACTGGATTCCGGCGGGACTCTCCTTTCGGATTCAGTGCTGCAGGTAAAGGAACTGCTTACGGCTGTTTCTCTTCCCGGAGGTTCCGAAAAAGTTTATTCTCCCGGGGAAAAGGTCTCCACGGAATACGGGGAGTATGGTGTGTTTAAGAATGAAGTGCCCCTTCCCTTTATAATGCATGTGACCGCTGAGATAGAGGATTTCAGGCCGGAAGAGGAGGGCATCGCCGAAAACAACAACGCTCTTTACAGGGCTCTTTCCGGGGATAAGGAGGGGATAGCGGAGCAGATAAAGCTGTCTGAGGACGCTGTACGCTCCGGAGACTTGTTTTTGATCCCCGTAAAAGGGAGGAAGGCTCTGTATCTCTATAAGGGCCATTCCGATGAGATCCGTGTAAACGGGGACATCGCAGCGGTTCCCACCATCGGAGACCTTGATAATACTGAGTACCCCGGGTGGTTTAATTCAAATCTCCTGTTTCTCGGGATCTTTGAAAATGAGGAAGTAAAGCTTGACTGCAGTGAGAAATCCCGGCTCATCATATTTGACGTGGATAAGATGCTCACTCTTTCCCGTTTCATGGAGGCATACGGAAACAGTACCGTGGAGACCTCCGGATCCGGCCTTTCCTTAAGCTTTACCCCGGAGGATGGGAGGGAGAGGATACTGATCCCCCTGGCCTACTCACCGGGATGGAGCGCCCGGGTGAACGGAGAGAAAAGGACGGTTGAAAACAGGGGAGGACTCTTTATGACCCTGCCCGTTGACAAGGGAGAGAACAGGGTGGAAATGCGCTTTACTCCTCCGGGGCTTATACCGGGCATTGCTGTCAGCGTCGTCACCCTGATCATTATAGTTATGTTAACCTATATAACAGTGCTCCGGGAAAAAGGAGAAAAGATCCTTTCCGCAGTCAGTCCTGGAGTCTCTGTACTTTTCTATATCGTGTCAGGGGCCGCAGCCCTGGCCCTGTATATCATTCCCATGGGCTGGTTCCTGGTACATGTCCTGATCCGCCGCCTCTTTGGAGGATGATCGTAAAAGTGAATGCATGATTGTCAGAAAAGAACCGATTATGATAGAATATGGAAAAATTTGAAGGGGGAATGATCATGAAACCTTATGCAGAAATGTCAAAAGAAGAACTTAAGAATGAGATAAAGGAGCTCCGTACGGAATACAGAAAATACCAGGGAATGGAGCTTAAGCTTGATATGAGCCGCGGAAAGCCCTGTTTAGACCAGCTGGATCTCTCCATGGGCCTTATGGATTCCCTTAATTCCCATGCGGATCTCTCCTGTGATGACGGCACCGACTGCCGTAACTACGGGATGCTGGAAGGTATCAGCGAGGCCAGGGAACTCATCGGGGATATGATGGAGAATGATCCGAGGAATATCCTGATCTACGGAAATTCATCCCTTAATGTTATGTATGACCAGATCTCCCGTTCATATACCCACGGCGTTATGGGCAACACCCCCTGGTGCAGGCTGGATAAGATAAAGTGGCTCTGCCCCGTACCGGGATATGACAGACATTTCAGCATTACGGAATATTTCGGCTTTGAAATGATACCTGTTCCCATGTCCCCCACCGGACCTGACATGGATATGATAGAGAAGCTGGTTTCCGAGGATAAGGCTGTAAAGGGGATCTGGTGTGTTCCCAAGTACTCCAATCCCCAGGGCTATTCATACAGCGACGAGACCGTAAGACGCTTTGCAAGGCTTAAGCCTGCTGCCAGGGATTTCCGTATCTACTGGGACAACGCTTACGGGATCCATCATCTCTACGACGATCATCAGGACTATCTTATAGAGATCCTGGCGGAGTGTAAGAGGGCCGGAAACCCGGATCTGGTGTATAAATTCTCTTCCACCTCAAAGATCACTTTCCCGGGAAGCGGTATAGCTGCCATAGCCACCAGTCCCAATAATCTGGAGGAGATCAAGTCCCAGCTTAAGAGGCAGACCATCGGCCACGACAAGGTGAATCAGCTCCGGCATGTCCGTTTCTTTAAGAATATCCACGGCATGGTAGAGCATATGCGGAGACATGCGGACGTGATACGTCCTAAATTCGAAGCAGTGGAGAATATCTTTGAGGAAAATCTGGGAGGCCTTGGGATTGCGGAGTGGACAAAGCCCAACGGAGGCTATTTCATAAGCTTTGACGGGATGGAAGGAACTGCCAGGCTTATAATCGACAGGGCCATGAAGGCGGGAGTAAAGCTCACCCCGGCAGGCTCCACCTGGCCGAATCACAAGGATCCTTATGACAGCAATATAAGGATCGCTCCCACCTATCCCACTCTTGAGGATATCACCACGGCAGCAAAGCTCTTCACCATCTGTGTAAGGCTTGTTACAGCCGAAAAATTGTACGAAGAAAGCTGAGATCAGCTTTTCGGAGCTTTCTGTCAGATAACCGGGACGTCTTTTTTGTCAAGGATGTCCCGGTTTTTTTGTACAGGCAAAGACTGTCATATTATCATTGACTAATCCACAATAAAGCTGTAAAATGACAGCTATATTTACACCTGTCTTGTCACCTGACAAGAGGGCTGTCTTCTCCGGCTGTCCGGGGAGAGGCCCGTTCTGCCGGAAAGGAGATGATTCTTATGCCGAAGGACCTTCTGCTTGTGATAGATATGCAGAATGTTTACTGTGCCGGAGGGGCCTGGAGCTGTCCCGGCGCGGAAAAAGCCGCAGAGAGGATCAGGTCCGTCATAGAGCGGAAGGGCAGGGATATGGATGTGATATTTACCCGCTTTCTCGCTTCCCCGGATCCGGAAGGGGTCTGGAAGGATTACAACAGGGAAAACGGGGAGATAAACAGCGATCCCCATGCCAACGCCATGATGGATGCCTTCCGTGAAGAACTGGAGCGGTATCCCCTGTATACCAAGAGCGTGTATTCGTCACTTGATATACCTGAGGTAAGGGAGGCGGCAGGGAGGGCTGACAGGGTCATTGTATCCGGGGTGGTCGCGGAATGCTGTGTCCTGTCAACGGTATTTGCCCTTATCGATATGGGTAAGTACGTCATTTACCTGAAGGACGGAGTGGCGGGACTGGATATAGAAACCGAAAAAGCGGTTGAAAAAGTGCTGTCGGGGCTTGAGCCCCTGCATCTAAAAAGAGAAAGCTGTAAGGAATTGCAGTAAAGCGGCGCCGGAATGACGCAGTTTTCAAACAAAGGAGGATAACATTATGGGAAACCTGTTCAAAACAAAGCTGAATGCAGCTACTATCGTGCTGATCCCCGCGTGCATCGGCATCAATTATCTGGGAAAGCTTTTTGCTTCACTCTTAAAGCTTCCCCTGTGGCTTGACTGCATAGGAACCTGTGTCGGCGCCTGCCTCGGTGGACCGGTGATAGGCGGTATCTGCGGAGCCATCAATAATATCATCTACGGCCTGACCACAGGTGACAATATCACCCTGATCTATGCCCTTACCAGCTTCGGCATAGGTATAGCGGTGGGAATTACCGCAAGGCTCGGCTTCATGGAGACCCTGCCCAAGTCACTGGTATGCGCACTGGCCGGCGGACTTGCAGCGGTTATAATCTCCACACCCTTAAATGTAATGTTCTGGGGCGGGACCACCGGAAATGTATGGGGTGATGCGGTATTTGCCATCACACAGGCAAACGGAATGCCGGTATTACTCGGTTCATTTATCGATGAAGTACTGGTTGACGTACCGGATAAGCTTCTCACCATCATCATAACCTTCCTTATCCTCAAGGGACTTCCCGAGAAGATCAAGGCTCTCTACGACGTGGACGCAAAGGTGGAAAGGCTGGACTAAGTGAGTGGACTCAGTCTTTATGTGGATCAGGGTACATATTTAAATAAACTGCACCCCTATACAAAGCTTTTATATGTTTTTGCAGCCATCCTCATTCCCCTTATAGGGGGAGGGGGGATACTGTTCCCTGTTACCATAGGCTGCAGCGTGATCCTTCTGATCCTTGGAAAGACACTGAAGCGTTCCTTTCCCCTTATCGCCTTTTCCTTTACGCTGATCATCGTGATCTTCCTGGTGCAGGGGATGTTTTACTACGGAAATGAGACACCGCTCTTTTCCCTTGGATTCCTTGCGTTTTACAGGGAAGGAGTGCTGTACGCCTTAAGGATAGGGCTTAATATCTTAAACATGCTCCTGTCCTTTGCGGTATTCGTGCTGAACACCTCTCCCCAGGAGCTGGTGGAGGAGCTGGAGAAGAACGGTTTTTCCCCGAAGTTCGGATATGTGATCAATTCCGTTTTCCAGATCGTGCCGCAGATGATGAAGACAAAGGACACAATAGTGGATGCCCAGAGGAGCCGGGGAATGGAGACGGAGGGCTCCCTTATGACCAGGATCAGAGCCTTTATGCCCCTTATCTCACCGGTAGTGATGAGCGCCCTTATTAATACCAGGGAGAGGGCCATTGCCCTGGAGGTCCGGGGCTTCGGCAGGAAGAATAAAAAGACCTTCATAAATGACAGGCAGAAATTAAAGGGTGACACCGTGATCCGTATCATCCTTGTCCTCCTGACGGCAGGGGTTGTGATCCGGAGGGTGTATTCATGTCTTTGATACAGATAGAGCATTTGAAGTACAGATATCCCGGAACGGAGAGACTGGCTCTTAATGATATCAGCCTCTCCATTGAAAAGGGTGAGTTCATAGGGATAGTCGGAAGGAACGGCGCAGGGAAGAGTACTCTGGGACAGGCGGTGAACGGTCTGGTGCCCAGGTTCCATAACGGTGCCTACGGAGGTAAAGTCACGGTAAGCGGTCTCGTTGCGGAGGAAACCCCCGTGGAGGAGATGTGCGAGCACGTGGGCCTTATCTTCCAGAATCCCTTTAACCAGCTGTCCGGAGCGGCGGAGACTGTATTCGATGAAGTCGCCTACGGGTTGCAGAATTTAGGGATCCCTGCGGGAGAGATCTGCATGAGGGTGGAAAATGTCCTGAAGCGCCTTGATATCTGGGACTACAGGAACAGGAATCCCTTCGCGCTCTCCGGAGGACAGATGCAGAGAGTGGCAATAGCCGGCATCCTCTGTATGAGACCGGAGGTGATAATCCTTGATGAACCCACATCCCAGCTGGATCCCCAGGGAACGGAAGAGGTTTTTAAGGTGGTGGAGGATCTGACCGAGACCGGCATCACCATCATCATGATAGAGCAGAAGCTTGAAAAGCTGGCGAAATACTGCGACAGGATAATCCTTATGGAAGGGGGAAAGGTGAGGGGCTTCGATACCCCGGAAAAGATCTTTTCCAGAGAGGACCTTCCTGAGTGCGGTGTGGAGCCTCCGGCATATACAAGGATTTGTAAGGAGAACGGACTGAGGCTGTCCGACGGCACCTACCCCGTGAAGCTTGAGGACGCCGAGATACTCTTCAGGGAAAGCGGCATCAGACCCGCATCCTGTGAAAAAAAGCCCGGGAGGAGCTCCGGGGGTGAGGAGATCTTCAGGGTGGAGAACCTTGATTTTTCTTACATCAAAGGAGTTCCGATCTTCGATAAGCTAATGCTCACCCTTGATGAGAGACCCACAGCCATAATAGGACAGAACGGTGCCGGAAAGACCACACTGGTAAGGCTCCTTAAGGGACTCTTGAAGCCCCTTTCGGGGAAGATATATTTCAGGAATGATGATATATCCGGAAAGACCGTGGCCATGCTCGCCCATAAGGTGGGCTATGTTTTCCAGAATCCGGACGACCAGATATTCAAATACAGGGTCCTGGATGAGGTGATGTTCGGTCCCTTAAATATAGGCATGAGCCCGGAAAAGGCAAGGGAGGAAGCCCTTAAGGCCATGGAACTCATGGGACTTTCAGGGATGGAGGATACAAATCCCTACGATCTGGAGCTCCATCAGAGGAAGATGACCGCCATAGCTTCGGTGGTTGCCATGGACACGGATGTGATAATCCTTGACGAGCCCACCATTGCTCAGGATCATCCGGGCAGGGTGCTGATCGGAAATATGATCCATGAGCTGTCCCTTAAGGGCAGACTGGTGATAGCAATACTCCATGATATGGATTTTGTGGAGGAATACTTTGAAAGAGTCGTGGTAATGGCCCACGGCAGGATCCTTTCGGACGGCACTGCGGAAAAGGTGTTTAAGGATGATGAGGTGCTTTCGGAAGCAAGACTGCAGAAACCCTATGTAACGGCATTGAGGGAAATGCTTGCCTCTTCGGAAACCAAAGGTCTCTGAACAGTTAAGGAACAGATTTTTATATGACCGGAAATGAAAGACGGGAAAAGGTAATAGAGCTTCTGTCCGGCAGCGGGGAAGCTGTTTCGGGGCGGAGACTGGCGGCTCTTTTCAATGTGAGCAGGCAGGTGATCGTCCAGGATATAGCGCTGCTCCGGGCCGAGGGATATGATGTGGTCTCCACCAATACCGGATATGTGCTGTACAAGAGCCGGAACTGTGAGAGGGTTTTTAAGGTCTCCCACAGTAACGAAGAGGTGGAGGACGAACTGAAGCTAATCGTGGATCTGGGCGGGACAGTCCGGGACGTGTTCGTGTCCCATAAAGTGTACGGCACTGTAAGAGCGGAGCTGAATATCGGGAGCCGCATGGATATCGAAAGGTTCCTTAAGGATATAAGGACCGGGAAATCCAGTCTGCTTATGAATATCACCGGAGGTTACCACTACCATACGGTGGAAGCCAATTCCGAAGAGCTTCTGGACATAATCCATGAGAAGCTTAAGGAAAAGGGGTATCTTGCGCCCCTTAAGAATTATGAGCCCGTGGACTTTAAGAAGAGACGAAGTGCCGAAAGGGAAGACGATAAGGAGCAGGGAGGCAGCGGGAAGGTAAGGATCCTGGGGACAGGCGTCGCCACTATGGATATCTATCCGGATAAAAAGAGGATGTATCCCGGAGGAAACGAGTACAACGTGGTATGCAATGCAGCCCTCCTGGGTGCGGAGGCCGGTTTTCTCGGGGTTTTCGGAAATGATCTGGCAGGGGAGCTGCTGGAAATGAATTTAAGGGAGCTTAAGGTGGATGTGAGCATGTGCCGCCATGAAGAGGGCTCCAGCGGATACAGCCTTGTAAAGCTAAAGGAAGACGGGGACAGGATCTTCCTCGCATGGAACAAGGAGGGAGTCACCGACCTTCATCCCTTTAAGTTCAACAAAAAAGAAGTGAAATACGTAAAGAGCTTTGATGTGGTCACCATGGGGCGGGTGGCGGATGTTTCTCCGGAAACGGTAAAGCTCCTTCATGAGAGGGACGGGATCGATATAAGCTATGATTTCCATTCCGCCTTTACGGATGAAGATATAGATCTTATAGCTCCCCATGTAAAGTACGGCTTCTTTTCCTGCAGCCACTTAAAGGAGGAGGAGATACGGAAGCTGCTTAAAAAGGCGGTGGAGAAGGGCTGCGGCATTGCCGTCGGCACCAGAGGCTGCGACCCCATAATAGCCTATGACGGAGAAAACTATTATGTCCACGAGGTGGAGAGGATAGAGGCAACGGATGCTCTCGGCGCCGGGGATTCCTTTATAGGAGCCTTTCTTACGGACTATATATCAAATAAGGATAAGGATATCAGTAAAGAGGATAAGATAAGAAAAGCCCTCAAAGCAGCGGCAGATCACGCGGCTACGGTGGTTGTGAAGGAGGGCAGCATAGGAGTGGGGTACGATTATGATCCGCCGTTATTTTATGAGGTTATCAATAAGTGAGGGGGTTAGCGGCCCTCAGTCCCCATCGGGCAGGTCAGGGCAGCGAGTTTACACTTATTTAATAAATGACGGGTGGTAATCGTGCTATAATTTATTCTACTATATTTTACTCAAGGAGGAAAAGAAATGGCAAACAACCCTTATGCAGGCACAAAAACAGAAAAGAACCTTTTGGAGGCCTTTGCAGGCGAATCTCAGGCAAGGAACAAGTACACCTACTTTGCTTCCGTAGCAAAGAAGGCAGGCTATGAGCAGATAGCCGCCATGTTCTTAAAGACCGCCGAGAACGAGAAGGAGCATGCAAAGCTCTGGTTCAAGGAACTGGGGATGCTGGGAGATACATCAGCAAACCTGAAGGCCGCAGCAGACGGCGAAAATTTCGAATGGACAGATATGTATGAGCGTATGGCTAAGGAGGCGGAAGAAGAGGGGTTCGACAAATTAGCTGCTAAATTCAGAGGGGTTGCCGCTATTGAGAAGATGCACGAGGAGAGATACAGAAAGCTCCTTGAGAACGTGGAAATGAAGAAGGTATTCGAGAAGAGCGAAGTAAAGGTATGGGAGTGCAGGAACTGCGGACATATCGTAGTGGGCACCAAGGCTCCTGATGTTTGTCCCGTATGCGCTCATCCTCAGGCATTTTTCGAGGTTCACGAAGAAAATTATTGACCGGTAAGGGCCGGTAAGGAGGAAAAGATGCAGTTTTATAAATGTGACAGATGCGGAAATTTTGTGGTCTTTCTGAAGGATAAGACACCCTGCACTCCCGAGTGCTGCGGCGATACAATGACCGAAGTAAAGCCCAATACTTCCGACGGCGCTTTTGAAAAGCATGTTCCCGAGGTTACGATAGAGGGACAGACCGTTAAGGTTCAGGTGGGATCCGTTATGCATCCCGCAGTGGAAGAGCACCACATCGAGTTTATCATATTGGAGACAGACAAGGGCTTCCAGAAGAGGGACATCCCCGTTGGAAGCGATCCTGTAGCTGAGTTCGTTCTCGCTGAGGGCGAAAAGGCAGTTGCGGTTTACGAGAACTGCAATCTTCACGGCTTCTGGAAGAAGGAACTGTGATCTTAAGGTATTGAGTGAAGGGTGCCTGCCCCGCGTATGATCTTAAGGGACAGGCACCTCTGTAAATCAGGTTGACAAGCTAATAACGGGGTTGTAAATTAGTACTGAAAGCCAAAATTATATACTGCGAATAATTTCTCTTATTAAGAGTGATGGAGATGCAAAGGATCTGTGAAGTCACGACAACCTCCGGTGGTTAAGCCGCGGGAAGGTGCCACCCTTGAGCGAATGATTTCGAACAATGAGAGGATTTGAAAAATGATCAAGTCCACTCTGTGCAGTGGGCTTTCTTTTATACATTTTGGACGCCGGATGATCCGGCAGCAGGGGCTTAGCCCAAGGAAAGGAGTTTATATGGAAAAAAGGTTATTTACATCAGAGTCGGTTACCGAGGGACATCCCGACAAGGTCTGCGATGCCATTTCAGATGCCATCCTGGACGAGTGCATAAAACAGGATCCCATGAGCAGGGTGGCTTGTGAGACCATGGCATGCACAGGATTTGTGGTAGTAACGGGAGAGATCACCACCAAGGCTTATGTGGACATCCAGAAGACGGTGCGTGATACTGTAAGGGAGATAGGCTATACGAAATCGGAATACGGTTTTGACGCCGATACCTGCGCAGTATTCACGGCTATTGACGAGCAGTCCGCAGACATAGCAATGGGTGTTGACAATGCTCTGGAGACCAAGGCGGATCTGAAGGCTCTGGAAAAGAACATGTCTGATGACGAGATAGGAGCCATCGGTGCCGGAGACCAGGGAATGATGTTCGGCTATGCTTCAAACGAGACACCGGAATACATGCCCTATCCCATAGCCCTTGCCCACAAGCTTACACTTCAGCTTACAAAGGTAAGGAAGGACGGCACCCTCAAGTATTTAAGACCCGACGGAAAGTCACAGGTTTCCGTGGAATACGATGAGAACGGAAAGCCTTCAAGGCTTGAAGCCGTTGTTATCTCGACCCAGCATGATGATGACGTGACCCAGGAGCAGATACATGAGGATATCAAGAAATATGTATTTGACCCCGTGGTGCCTGCGGGAATGATAGACGATAAGACAAAGATCTACATCAATCCCACCGGACGTTTTGTAATCGGCGGACCTCACGGGGATGCGGGACTTACGGGAAGGAAGATAATCGTTGACACCTACGGCGGATATGCCCGTCACGGCGGCGGTGCTTTCTCCGGAAAGGACTGCACCAAGGTTGACCGTTCCGCTGCCTATGCTGCCAGATATGTGGCAAAGAACATAGTGGCTGCAGGCCTTGCAGACCAGGTGGAAATACAGCTTTCCTATGCCATAGGCGTGGCTGAGCCCACTTCCATCCAGGCAGATACCTTCGGAACCGGAAAGGTGAGCAACGAGAAGCTTACACAGATCATCAGGGATAATTTTGATCTGCGTCCCGCCGGCATCATTAAGATGCTTGACCTCCGCCGTCCTATCTACAAGCAGACTGCGGCTTACGGGCATTTCGGCAGGAATGATGTAAACCTTCCCTGGGAAGCACTGGACAAGGTTGACGAGCTGAAAAAATACTTATAAGACAACAGGCCGATATGGGATTTGTTCATTTACACACACATACTGAATACTCTTTGCTTGACGGTTCCAATAAGATAAAGGAATATGTGGCAAGGGTAAAAGAGCTGGGTATGACTGCTGCAGCCATCACGGATCATGGCGTTATGTACGGCGTCATTGATTTTTACAAGGCATGCAGGGAAGCAGGGATAGATCCCGTCATCGGCTGCGAGATATATGTTTCCCCGGGTTCCAGATTTGATAAGGAATCCGGGGCAAATGACGACAGATATTACCATCTGGTACTCTTATGCGAAAATGATACAGGGTACCGGAATCTTATGAAGATAGTCTCCGCAGGCTTTACGGAAGGGTATTATTATAAGCCCAGGGTCGATATGGAGCTCCTTGAAAAATACCACGAGGGGCTTATCTGTCTTTCAGCCTGCCTGGCAGGGGAGATACCGAGGAATATAGTAAGGGGGCTTACGGAAGAAGCGGAGAAGGCAGCGCTCCGTTACCGTGATATCTTCGGGAAGGACAATTTCTTTCTCGAGCTCCAGGATCACGGCATCCGGGAACAGCAGCTGGTGGACCAGACCCTTATCTCCATGTCGAAAAAGCTGGACATCCCCTTAGTCTGCACTAACGACTGTCATTATACCTTCAGTGGGGACGTGGAACCCCACGATATATTGCTGTGCCTTCAGACCGGAAAGAAGCTCAGTGATACTGACCGCATGAGATATGAGGGAGGTCAGTATTACGTGAAATCCGAAGACGAGATGAGGGCGCTTTTTTCTTATATCCCGGAAGCGGTTGAAAACACGCAGCGTATAGCGGACAGGTGTCATGTGGAGATAAAGTTCCACGATCCGAAGCTTCCCCATTTCGAAGTACCGGAGGAATTTGCGGATTCCTTTGCCTATCTTAAATATCTCTGCGACAAAGGCTTTAAGGAACGTTACCCCGGGGATGACGGAAGCCTTTACGACAGGATGCTCTATGAGCTCTCGGTCATAGAGACCATGGGATTTGTGGACTACTTCCTCATAGTCTGGGACTATATCAATTATTCAAAGGAACATGGTATTCCGGTGGGTCCGGGGCGTGGATCGGCGGCAGGCAGTATAGTCGCTTATTCCTTAAAGATCACGGACATAGATCCTGTGAGATATGACCTGCTCTTTGAGCGCTTCTTAAATCCCGAGAGGATATCCATGCCTGATATAGACGTGGATTTTGCCTTTGAAAAGAGGCAGGACGTCATAGATTATGTGGTGCGGAAGTACGGCAGGAACAAGTGCGTGCAGATTGTCACCTTCGGAACCCTGGCGGCAAAGGGAGTGATAAGGGACGTGACC
>JAFVEU010000125.1 GCA_017475845.1 Lachnospiraceae bacterium
CCGGCGAGCCGGGGACAGAAGTACTTGCCTTAGAGGATGTTTCTCAGGAAAGGCAAGTACAATTCCGGCGAGCCGGGGACAGAAGTACTTGCCTTAGAGGAGGTTTCGCGGGAAAGGCAAGTACAATTCCGGCGAGCCGGGGACAGAAGTACTTGCCTTAGAAGATGTTTTGCGGGAAAGGCAAGTACAATTCCAGCGAGCCGGGGACAGAAGTACTTGCCTTAGAGGAGGTTTCGCGGGAAAGGCAAGTACAATTAGAGCTAGAAGAGCGTGGGAGTACTTGCCTTAGAGGAGGTTTCGCGGGAAAGGCAAGTAACGAGCTGGCTGAGGCGGAATTATTTGTGCTCCCATTGGCTGGTAGTGTTATAATCAGGATCACAGGGCAGATCGTGAGCATTCAGGGGACGGCGCAATGAGACTGGAAGAGGGGGAAGAGCCTGCAAACGGGAATCGGTAGGAAAACCCTGTGCAAAGCTATAACCTGAAACCTGAAAAGATCATTTCCGGAGGGAGTTTGACAGATGGACAGAAAACTTGCTGTATTTTTTCCGGGCGTTGGCTATCACAATGATAAGCCGCTGCTGTACTATACGAGAAAGGCAGCGATGCAGAACGGATATGAGATCATAAACGTATCTTATGATTTTTCGGAAAATGCCGGAAATATCAAGGGCGATGCGGAGAAAATGAAGGCAGCTTTTGAAACGGCATTAAAGCAGGCAGAAGAGCAATTAAAGACAGTGGGATTCGGGAAGTACGACCGGGTGGTTTTCACCGGAAAGAGTGTGGGAACTGTTGTGGCCGCGTATTACAACAGGATGCATAAGGTGAATGCGGACCTGATAGTGTTAACTCCGGTGCCGCAGACCTTTGATCTTCTGAAGGATACCAGGGGGATCCTGTTCCATGGGAACGCTGATCCCTGGTGTGAAAACGGGATAGCGGAGGCTGCCTGTAATTCACTTGGAATTGAATACATGATGATAGATGATGCAAATCATTCTCTGGAAACGGGTAATGTTTCAAAAGATATTTCCATAATCCGGTCTGTTCTGGAGCGGGTTGAAAGGTTTCTGGCCGGTTAATGCGGAACTCCTATAGAGCTTCCGGATGGCCAGAAGAATGCTTTAGCAGAATCCGGACTGCCTACGGAACTTCCCGGCAGCTTTCGGGCTGCCTACGGAACTTCCCGGCAGGATCCGGGCTGCCAACAGGTCTCCTTAACAGATTTCCTTGTGCTCTTGACAATATATATTTGAAACAATATAATGTTGCACAACATAAAAATTGTTTTAAGGAGGTCCGAAAATGACATTTGCAGTAAGATACTATACAAAGACAGGAAATACAAAAAAGCTTGCTAAGGCAATAGCCGATGAGCTGGGAGTAGAGGCGCTGCCCATAAGTGAACCGGTTACGGAAAAGGTGGATGCCCTTTTCCTTGGCAATTCATATTATGCCTTCAGCATTGACCCGGAGGTCAGGAAGTTTGTTGCTTCCCTTGATAAGGACAAGGTTGGGAAGATAGTGAATTTCGGCTCTGCGGCAATGCTCAATTCCACATATAAAAAGATTAAGGCAGAGGCCGATAAGGTGGGGATCCCCATGGATGACAGGGAATTTCACTGTAAGGGCGAGTTCAAGATGCTGCATAAGGGCAGGCCCAATGAAAATGACATAAGAGATGCGGTTGCATTTGCAAGACAGTATAAATAAAATATCAGGGGAGCCACGAGGTTCCGGGAAGCAGGATGACCGCACATAGACACCGGATGACGGTGCGGCGGAATGGGAGGATAAATGAAAATGAAGAAGATGACAGCAGTTCTGTCCATGATCTTGATTATGGCTTTGCTAACAGCATGTACAAAAAAGGCGGATACCACGGAACAGACTCCCTCTGTTCAGGCGACAGAGGCTGCAGAAGCAGCGGGGACAGAGGAAAAGACAGAGGCTGCAGAAGCAGCGGGGACAGAGGAGAAGACAGAGGCTGCAGAAGCAGCGGGGACAGAGAAGACGGCGGAGGACGCAGGTGCAGCGGCATCAGAGGAGACCGGGGCTCCCGAAGCAGCTGAAAAGAGTACCGAGGTATCGAACAAGCTGTTTTCCATCACACTTCCCGATAAGGCAGCGGGCCTGTTTGTTTCCGAAATAACCGAAAACGGGATCTCCATATATGATAAGGAAGCAAAAGAAGCAGAATTCGGCGGTTTTGCATTTAATGTGTCGGCATATAAGGAACCCTCGGAATATGCGGGAGGGATGGATTCCAAGGTCGGGGAGTACAGGGCGGCTGACGGAACTCTCTACGATATAGTGGTTTCATACCCTTCCGATGTGCAGTATGACTATACAAAAAATACGGATGGAATGCCCGAGAGTTATGAAATGCTGTACAGAGGTGCGGAGGATATCATAAAAACCCTGAAGGGATCCGATGGCAGCGGTGAATTTATCTGGGGCGCAGGAACCAAAGGAGAGGATCTGTACGGTGATGTGCTGAAAAAGCATGTTCAGGCTGTCAATGAAAAATGGGATGCCAATCGTCTGGAAGAAGAGGGGTTAAGCCCTGAGTATTACGCACTTTCCGTGGACGGTGAAAATGTGCTTGAAAAGGTGGGCTACGCATATTTTGATGAGAACCATGACGGTGTTGATGAGCTGTTTATCGGAGTGATCTCGGACGGGGATATGAAGGGTGTGGCCTATGATATCTACACCATGGTCAACCGCAAGCCGGAACATGTTGTAAGCGGAACCGCAAGGAACAGGTATTATGCTCTTAACTCGGGCATGCTGGTGAACGAGCATTCTGACGGAGCAAATGCGGAAGGATGGGATATTTATGATATCGAGCCCAACACCACAAATCTGATGGACCAGGTTAAGATGAAGATAGACAGATACGAAAATGAGGAAAAGCCCTGGTTTGTTTCCTATGATAACGGAGAAACCTGGGAGAGTCAGGATGAGAAGGAGTTTGAGGACTATAAGGCCAATTTCTCCGATTATATGAGATTTGATTTTACCCCGCTCTCGTCAGTGCAGGGGGCTGACTGATAATTAAGAGGGTAGGCCTGAAATAATGAACGAAAGGCGTATCCGTCCGGGATCCGGAGGGCTCTGAACAGTTAGAGAAAGTGGTTTTGTACCCATGCTGAGATATTGTGAAAACTGCAGGAAGGATTTTGAATTTGCCCCATTGGCTGTATCGGGGAAGGATGATCTTATCTGCCCGGAATGTGGGAACGTCATAGGAAAGAACAGCAGGAATCCGGCTAACAGGCTGGATTCCGATAAAACAGAGGAAGCGATAGGAAATACATTTGCAAAATTGCTGCATCTGTCTTATATCTTCTATATGGTCATGGGGCTGCTGGGAGTTGCCGGCTTTCTTACAGGGATTAATAAACTCCTGTATATCGCAACGGTGATCTCCCTTCTTGCTTTTGTGATCCAGTTTATGACAGGAACACTGGTCTTTACATCCGGGATCATCTTTCTGCCTGTCGGAGCGGCAGCGGGATATTACTATTTCAGGACCATTGAAGGGGCGTGCCTTGGGATACATATAGTGTTTCTCATAAGGCATCTGATCAGGGACATTTTCTTCATGCTCCTTTTCAAGCTTATAGGAATGTTGCCCCGGTGACCAAAGATACACTTGTTTTCGTTCATATAGGTTATAACTTTATCGAGTCCATAAGGCCTTTGAGATAAGGCCGTATCAGTTCTTCTTTGCTCAGACCGTATTTATTTGCAATAAGCTCAATGATATCAAGAGGAAGGGCTGCGTTGCTGCTGTCCTCGTGTCTGCCCATGTATCTGCCCAGTCCGAACAGTTCGATCTTTATCTCTGCAGGACTGACCTCGTCATCGCACAATCCTTTTTCCAGTTTGTCAAGTCTGCTTTTTGAAAGCCGGTTGGAGATCCGGCCTATAAGCAGCGCTACCCCGAAGGCGAATATAAACATGGCAGCGGCGGAGACGGCAACAGGAGCGTTTGTGGTCAGGGAGTAATAGTCCGGCCATCCGCCCTTTGCCTCCCCTATGATGACCACTTCAATAAAATAAACGAAACTGTATACAGCAAAAGGGATCAGACATATCAGAGCATCTTTTACCGTGTACATATAATTCGACTCAATGAAGAAAAAAGAGAGCATGACCATTATCGGACAGATGATATGCAGATATAAATTTGCCCCTCCGAAGGCCATGACCGGATCAGTCCAGCTTATGACGAAGACTGCAAAGAGCATGATAAGAGATATACAGGATGTGCCGATATAGTACAGTCTCGCGGTCCATCTCGGACAGGAAAATCTTTTTTTGCGTATCCCTTCAACTGCAAAGGGAGCAAGCATCCCCGCGCTCAGTGCAGTAATGAGATTGGTGTCTACGGTAAAATACCTGAAGAGTTCCGAAGGCGTCTCCCCGTTTCTGGTATACAGTATAAGTCCGATAAGGATGCCGTTTATCGAAAACAGCAAAGCCGAAAGACAGGCTATGAGTGCTATGATGCTCCTTATTTTATAGAGTCCTATAATGTAGTGCCTTTTCATTGGTTTCTTCTCCTGTCTCTAAAGTATAACGGCAGATATACAAGCACTATCATAAACGCTGCCATAATGATCCGGATGACAAGATAGATAAGGTACTGCCATTTTTCGGTAACGGTAATACCCAGGGGATTGTTATATGAGGAAAAGAAGTTTACCGCATATTCAAGCCCCATAAGCCGGCCATTCTGATATGCCGGAACGCTCAGCATGGAATTCAGATAGAGCGAGACACAATCAAGGATCACCACAGCGGCGATCATCCATTTACAGTCTGCGAAATGGATATCACATTCCTTCGAAAACCCTATATATATGGCAATCACTATGATCATGGAATGATAGATGAAGAATTCCCAGGCACGGGGAGATGTCAGAAAATCTGGCGCCGAGTCAAACTTCGGAGCCAGTGATGACAATAATACCGCCATTATCCCGCCGATAAGAGTTGTCCCGTAGATCACCGAATATAGCCGCTTCTGCCATGTTTCGTTTTTTATCACAAGAGCCAGGAATATGAACGCTATCTGCAGGGAACATAGTTCAAAGGGTAGATGCTCAGCCATGAGATAGGGCGAATAACGTCCCGTTTCCCTGTAAACAAAGGTTCCGCCGCTGATAACCGGCTCGACAACGGGAACCAGCTCAAGTAACAGAAACATTTTAATAAGCTCCATTGCCGCAGCGAGACAGAAGCAGATCTTCAGCAGCTTTCTTACAGGAGGCTTCTTTGTGAAGCATACAGCAGTGCCACAAAGGATCATAATAATGCTGATGATTATAAATATTATGTGACCTGTTCCGAACATAAGAGCATTATACCATGTTCAGGCCGACAAAACTAAAATTTCCTCTTGACATATAATATTTGACACAATATAATATGACAAAAGGTAAATTGCCGAGGGGGTAAAAAAGATGGCTCAGGAATATGAACAGTTAAAACTCGAGAATCAGCTTTGTTTTCCGATGTATGCGTGCGCGAGAAAGATAGTGAACGGCTACAATCCTTACCTTAAGCCACTGGGGCTTACCTATACACAGTACATAGTGTTTATGGTCCTGTGGGATAAGGAAAACGTGAACGTGGGACAGCTTGGAGAGATCCTTCATCTTGACGCCGGTACCCTGACGCCTCTTCTAAAAAGGCTGGAGAAGGAAGGGTATGTGACCAGGAAGCGTTCCCCGGAGGATGAAAGGATCACTCTTGTAAGCATTACAAAAAAGGGAAATGAGCTGAAGGAAAAATGCAAGGATATACCGGCCATGCTTTCAGGATGCGGTTCGCCGCTGACTGAGAAAGAAGCAAAGGAATTATACAGGCTGTTATATAAATTTTTAGACAAGTGATAAAAGGAGGACAATACCATGATCTACGACTACACACTCACAACAGGACAGGGCAGCGAATTAAACCTTTCGGAGTATAAGGGTAAGGTTATCCTTGTCGTCAACACGGCAACGGGCTGCGGCTTTACACCCCAGTACGAACCCATCGAGAAGCTTTACAGGGATTACCATGATAAGGGTCTTGAGATCCTTGATATTCCCTGCAACCAGTTTGGAGGACAGGCACCCGGAACCGACGAAGAGATCCACGAATTCTGCACCCTGCATTACAATACCACCTTCCCGCAGATGAAGAAGGCGGATGTAAACGGGCCTGATGAGCTTCCTCTCTACACCTGGCTTAAGTCTCAAAAGGGATTTGAAGGTTTTCAGGATCATCAGTACAGGACTGTACTTGAGGAAATGTTTGCCAAGGCAGATCCTGACTGGGATAAGAAGCCGGATATCAAGTGGAATTTTACCAAGTTTGTCATCGACAGGGAAGGAAATGTCGTTGCGAGATTTGAGCCAACGGCTGATGTGGCTGAAGTGGAGAAGTGCATAAAGGAGCTGCTGTAAG
>JAFVEU010000126.1 GCA_017475845.1 Lachnospiraceae bacterium
CGTTTTTATCATATCTGGCAGCCTTCTTCTGGATACACTCCTCGGCTACCTTTATGTCAATATGAAGCACGCCGTCAGCGGATTTCTCCGTGGTAAGCACAGCCAGCTCAATGGCATTCAGGGCAGCCCTGGCATCACCTCCCGCGACCCGGGAAAGGAAAGAAAGCGCCTCCTCATCGATTTCAGCATTATATGCCCCAAGGCCTTTTTCCTTATCCTTTAGAGCCTTAAGTATAATGCTCTTCACGTTTTCTTCATTTAAGGGCTTTAATTCAAAGATCAGTGACCTGGATAGAAGGGCGCTGTTCACCTCAAAATAGGGGTTTTCCGTGGTAGCACCGATAAGGATCACCGTTCCGTCTTCCACAAAGGGCAGGAGATAGTCCTGCTGGGCCTTATTAAAGCGGTGGATCTCGTCAATAAAAAGGATGGTCCTTTTCCCGTACATCCCCGCATCCTCCTTGGCCTTCTTCACCACTTCCTCCATGTCCTTCTTGCCGGAAGAGGTGGCATTGATCTCCCTGAAGAGAGCCCTGGTAGTATTGGCGATGACGTGGGCTATGGTAGTCTTCCCGGTTCCCGGAGGCCCGTAGAAAATAACGGAGCTCAGCTTATCCGCCCTGATAGCCCGGTTCAGCATCTTTCCTTCGCCAAGTATCTGCTCCTGACCCTCTATCTCCTCAAGGGTCTCGGGCCTCAGCCTTGCAGCCAGCGGGGATTCCTTCTTTAAGCTTTCCGAATGCATGTAATCAAAGAGATCCATAAAGCTCCCTCATTTGAAAGAATTGCTTTCCCTGTCATAGGAATAACCCACCGAAGCGAGCTTTTCAATGATCTCGCCCTTATCCGCCGAAAGGGCAGAGCAAAGCTCCTCCAGGGATCCGTAATCATCCCTCAGCTTCGTATTTATAAAACTCAGTAAAATCATGGGGTCTGTGGGCATGGTAAGTATTCCTTTCCTCAAAACCTATCTTAATGCTTTCAGGCCTTCCCTTCAACCGGAGGATGGGATCATATTCCTGAAACAGCCCAAAGAGGAACATTTATCATCCATTCCTGATCACGAAACGCTGCAGCAGACGTCCGGACAGCTATTCCCGGTTTATACTTTTCATAATAGAACCTAAGGCTTTTGGATCTGAGATTATCCTCCGCCTTCACTTCCACCGGCACAATATCCTTTCCCTTCTGTATCAGGAAATCTACCTCATATACAGATTTTTCGCCGGAATAATAGTATGGTGTATACTTACCCTGCGCCACTATTTCCTGGACTGCATACTGCTCTGTCAGCGCCCCCTTAAACTCGGAGAACAGAGAATCACCATATATCACACGATCCGTCTCAAGCTCACTTAATGCCCCCAAAAGACCAACATCTACCATATAAATCTTAAATGAGGAAAAATCCACGTATGACCTCAGCGGCATGGCAGGCTTCTTTACCTTATTGACTTTTATTATCAAACCGGCATCCTCCAGCCACTGGATTGCCAGCTCAAAATCCTTTTGTCTGGCTCCATGCCGTATCTGCCCGAAAAAGAATTTTTTATTCTCCTTGGCAAGCTGCATTGGAAGCGAATTCCATACCATCCGTATCCGGGGAAGCTCATTCTCTTTGATATGTTTCCCGAAATCCCCCTCGTACTGATGTAAAATGGCTATCTGTACCTCTCTTGCATCATCCACATTCCTTCTTTCCAGAAAGCGGGAAACCGTTTCGGGCATTCCCCCCACACAATAATAGTATTTAAGCAGCTCTTTGTAACGATCGGAAAACTCAGACACCTCAGGCCTTGAAAAGAGAAAAAACGCGGCATTTCAACACTTTTTCTCCGGAAAAAATGTACTGCTTCTACTTTTTTTCTTTGTTCATCCCTCTATTCTCGTCTCATCGACCCTATGATAACGCCAATAGAAGCTAAGGCTCTACATCAGCAGTGATCCATTATAATTATTGGTGCCCTCTATAAACACTCTATTTCCGGAAGGGGTGAAGATATAATCCTTGTTCCTCTTTTTCCCGGCTTTAAGTTTATAGCTGTCACCATCAAGATCGATCGTAAGTTTACATTTCTTAGGCTTTGCAGGATCGAACTCAGCCTTCAGGTTATTTGTGGTGAAGAAAACGGGAAGGATCTCAACTGGAACAGGATTCTTCTTCAATGCCTTATTAGCTTCCTTCACGGCCTTTTTAAGATCCGATGGCGCGGAAGCACTGTCCAGCATCAGATAATAGACTGGCTTTTTATTATCCTTAATCTTTCCGTAAGCCTCCATATTTTCAACACTGATCACTTCCTTAAATATGGAATCACCGCTCACATAAGCCTTTTTAAAGTTCTTTAAGACAACCTTCTTGATCTTCACTTCCGTCCCGTTAATGGAAACCTTCGATCCCGAAGGATCCAGAACAGTATCGATCATGATTTTCTTACTGCGGTTAAAGGAGATTGCTTCACGGGCAGAAAGAACAGCCTTCAGATCCACACCCGACTTTTCGAGATGCCAGGTTTTCTCCGGTCTCAATTTCAGGGAAACAGCAGAATTCTGGGAAGAAGAGAACGTCCAGCTGCCGTCAGGATTCTGTATGGCCCTGTCATTTTCGGGAGCCGGCTCCACAGCATCCACCGGCATTCCGTCGACCTCAATCTCACCGGTAGCGGCATCCTTATGAGCCCATACAATATCCTTTCCGACACCTTTTAAGCTGATCTCCGTGGCAGAACCATCATCGGGAGCAATATCATTTCCTACCATAAATACAATGGCTGACCCGCCGCCCTGAATAGAAATATCATTCTTAAGCTCTGCTGCATCATGGATAATGGCACTAGCGTAAGAATTACCGCTGATGTTCTTTCGGATATATCTGGAAACAAACCCGTGGGTAGTGGAAACCTCCTTTGAAGCGGCATCCGTAAATTTACTCGTATCAGGGTCAATAGCAAATTCAGAATCGGTATTCCGGTAAATATCTCCGGTAACGTTCTGAAGAAGAGCTATGCTGAAAGCAGCTCTCCACCAATTTAAGCCGTGGCCGGCTGCCCCCTCCTGCCTGGAAAGGAACTCAGAGAAAGTCTTATCATTGACTGCATTTCCGGATATTGCCCTCTTCCATACATCTATCCCCACGCGGCCCGTTAAGTAGCCGCTAAGAAGAACGGAAACCGGATAAGTCATATTCC
>JAFVEU010000127.1 GCA_017475845.1 Lachnospiraceae bacterium
CGTGTCAAAAGGTGGAAAAGTGCCCTGCGGCATGCCGGTAACAGAGGCAGGCGGCGTGTAAAAAGGCGGGAAAGTGCCCTGCGGCATGCCGGATTTGAAAAACAGCTGAGAAAGCCAGCTATAGACAGGTTATAAGACCATGAGTCGCTGCCGGGGTAAATAAGTGCGGGCCTTCACACTTGTTAAAGCCGTTTCAGTAGGTTATCATATAGGCTGAACAGGCGGAAAAACGAATTTAGCCATAAACGGAGGACTGCTTTATGGATCAGATCATAGTGGTGGCCGGGGACAAAAGCAAATATGAGGGAATTCTCAAAAAGAACGGATTTTACGTGACCTGGAGCAGCTTTGAACTGGGAGATGTGATAAAGGTACGGGACCGGTCAAATACCATACTGGTCTGCGCAGTGGACGAGGATTACGAGACTCTTAAAAAGCTGGGATTCTATCTGCGGGATTTATGCATCGAGGAGGAAAAGTCCCTCTATTTATACGGAAAAAAGGAGAAGGTGGACATCATAAGGGATCTGGTGCCCTCTCTGTACATAAAAAAGGTGATCTTATATCATCAGGCTTTCTCCATGCTGCCTGAGATAATAAAGCAGGAATTTAAGCCGGACAGGAATAAGATTACCTTTCTCATAATAGATAATGATACTGAATATGTGGGGAAGCTGAGGCTCTATCTGGAGCCTTATTTCCAGATACTGGTGAGCCGTTTCGACTACGAAGAGGCAGGCATGCTGATGCTCAAATCGGATATAGTGCTGATAAGCATGGATACCACCTTTAAGCTGAGGGAATTTATGGGCTTTTTCAAGGCTATGATGATGAAGAAGCGCTCCCCCCTGTTCCACTTTTTCTATCTGGCATCCACCGATCCCGAGAGAAACCGGATGAACGCAGGCAGCGAGGACGGAGGTATGGCTTTCTCAAAGGAGATGGATGTTGCAAGGGTTGCGGATTATTTCGTGAAAGCCTACGGAAAGGAGTAACGAGCGAAAAAGCCTCAGGCTTCTTCGGAACGCCGGATGAATTCCTTCACCCGCTCCATTTCTTTCGCGTGCTTTTCTTCCCGGAGTTTTTCCTCTTCCTCCAGAGCCTCTTCATATTTCATGTATTCTATGCCGGATTCGTTAAGGAGCTCCAGCCCCAGGCCTGTGGGGTATTCACCTTTGAAGACGACCTTCTTGATGCCGGACTGTATGATATGTATGCAGCAGAAGACACAGGGCTGGGTCGTGACATAGATGGCAGCACCTTCACAGCTTGTGCCGTTCTTTGCACACTGGTCTATGGCATTGGCTTCCGCGTGTCCCGCACGGCAGAGCTCCAGCCCCTGGCCGGAGGGAATGCCCTTTTTCTTTCTTATACAGTAGCCCAGATCCGTACAGTGGATGGCTCCCGTGGGGGCCCCGTTATAGCCGGTGGCTATTATCTGCTTATCTCTTATTATGACTGCCCCCACCTGTCTTGAGAGGCAGGTGCTGCGGACCTTGCTGTCCTCGGCGATCTCCATCGCCCACTCCGTAAAAAGTTTTCTAAGCATTTGTATTCCTCCGTGTACGATCCTGAAAGCCACGCCCTTCCGCTGCCGCTCCGTTCCCCGCCGGAACGGCATCCCATATCACGGATACAGGATATGCGGTCAATACGCCGGTAAGAGGGACAGATGCGGTTATTCTGGTAATTATACTGCGTTACTTGCAGAAATGCCAGTACATGGGTTATACTCTTTAGCGGGATTTTTTTTCGGGATTTTGGATAATGATCAGGACTATAGTTAACGGTGACGATTTCGGTATCAGTGAAAACGTCAATGAGGCCGTAAGGGAATGCTTTGAAAACCGGCTTATCACCAATACCACCCTGATGGTCAATATGCCCTTTGCGGATGAGGCTGTGAGGATGGCTGAAGAGAACGGGTTCAGAGAAGCGGTGGGACTCCATTTGAATCTCACCAGCGGTTTCCCCTTGACGGAGCGCATAAAGAGAGAGAGGCGTTTCTGCAGGAAAGACGGGAGCTTTAACGCCTTTTTTGCGCAGCATACCATGAGCCGGCTTATGATAAGCAAGGCCGAGTCGGCTGCGGTGAGGGAGGAGATAGAGGCCCAGATCAGGAAGTACTTTGCCTACGGACTTCCGGAGAGGCATCTGGATTCCCATCATCATGTGCATACCAACAGTTCCGTGATGGAGGTGCTGCTGCCGCTTCTCGCGAAATACGGCTTCAGGTCGGTGAGACTCAGCCGGAATCTTTTTGTCCGGATGAATCCCGTGAAAAGGGTGTATAAGGGGTTATTTAACGGCAGGCTTAAGAGAAACGGTTTCATCACCGCGGATTATTTCGGGTCTTACAGGGATCTTTCCGCATTAAACGGAAGGATAAAGGATGATTCCCTCTTAGAGATCATGGTGCATCCCATGTATGATGGAAACGGGGAGTTATGTGACACTAAGATACCCATGAAGAAGGTATCGGAGCTCCTGGATTCATTAAATGCAGAAAGACAGCCGTATTTTCCGGTGTGAGGTTTAGTTTTCGGATATGAAAAAAGTTGAAGCAAAGGGGATACTGAAGATCATAGGGTCGGTCCCTCTTATCATGACTCTGGTTTTACTTATCCCCACTGTTATAATCTGGGCAATGGACCGCCGCGCGGGTTACGTACTTCTGTTTTCCTGGGCAGTCTGTTTTATTGCCTCCTTATTTATATTTCTCACATCCAAAAGAAACATAAGACGGGAGCTTATTAATTTTGCTTCCGAATACGGACAGGTGCAGAAGGGGCTGTTAAAGGGACTTGCGGTGCCTTATGCCCTTTTGGATGAGGATGCCCGTTTTGTGTGGAGCAATACGGGTTTTTCGTCTATCATCCATAAGGACAGGTTCTATTCCAGCTCCATAACTTCTTTTTTCCCGGAAATAACCAAGGACAGGCTTCCCAAAGACAATAAGGTGGTGAGCTTTGACATCACCTATGAAAAAAGGGATTACCGGGTGGATATGCGGCTTCTGTCCCTGAATGGGGAAAAGAAGGGGCGAAATTCGGAATTTGTGGGAAATCTTATCGCTGTGTTCTTCTTTGACGAGACGGATATCCATCTGTATATGCGCTTAAACCGCGAACAGTCGCTGGTGGCGGGCCTTATTTATATCGATAATTACGATGATGCCCTGGAGAGCGTGGAGGATGTGAGGAGATCCATGCTGACGGCTCTTATCGACAGACAGATAAATAAATACCTGAAGGATTATGATGCCATTGTCAAAAAGCTGGAAAAGGACAAGTATTTCACGGTGGTAAAGAGGGTGGACTTTGACAGGATGAAGGAAAACCGCTTTGCCATACTGGATTCCGTAAAGAACATAAGCATCGGAAACCAGATGTCCGTGACACTGTCCATGGGTTTCGGACTGGAGGCGGAGACCTTCCAGCTGAACAGTGAATATGCAAGAAATGCCATTGATCTGGCTCTCGGCCGGGGAGGCGATCAGGCAGCGGTGAAGAGCCCGGAAAACATCACTTATTTCGGCGGAAAGAGCCAGCAGGTGGAAAAGAGCACCAGGGTAAAGGCCAGAGTCAAGGCCCATGCCCTGAGGGAAATTATAGAGGGCAAGGAAAGAGTACTGGTAATGGGTCATAAGACCACGGACATAGATTCCTTCGGGGCTTCTGTGGGTATTTTCAGGGCTGCCGATTCTCTTGGGAAAAAGTGCAGCATAGTGATCAACGAGGTCTCACCCTCCATCAGGCCCTTTGTGGAAGGCATCACCGAAGACAGGGAATACAGCCCGGATGTGATCATATCAAGCGATGAGGCGATACAGCTGTGTGACGACAATGCCGTGGTAGTGGTGGTGGATACCAATAATCCGGATTACACCGAGTGTCCTGAGCTGCTGACAGCCGCAAGGACCATCGTGGTGCTTGACCATCACAGGATGGGGAGCGAAAGGATCGCCAACGCCACCCTTTCCTATATCGAATCCTATGCTTCAAGCGCCTGTGAAATGGTATCCGAGATACTGCAGTATTTTGCGGACGGCATAAAGCTTAAAGCTGCGGAGGCAGACAGCCTGTATGCCGGTATTATGATAGATACCAATAACTTTATGACGAAGACGGGCGTCAGGACCTTTGAGGCTGCAGCCTTTTTAAGGCGTAACGGGGCGAATGTCACCAAGGTCAGAAAGCTTTTCAGAAACGATCTGGATGAATATAAGGCCAGGGCCGAGGCAGTGCTGCAGGCGGAGCTTTATCAGGGGAAATATGCCATTTCCATATGTCCCGGAAATCTTGACAGTCCCACAGTAACGGGAGCCCAGGCGGCAAACGAGCTGCTGAACATAAACAAGGTGAGGGCAGCCTTTGTCCTTACGGATTACGAAGGAAAGATCTATATAAGCGCCAGGTCCATCGACGAGATCAATGTGCAGATAATCATGGAGAAATTCGGCGGCGGCGGCCACTTAAACATTGCCGGAGCGCAGCTTGAAGGAAAGAGCGTGGGAGAAGCAGTCCGGATGCTTAAAAACACTCTTGATGAAATGGAGAAAGAAGGAGAGATCCAATGAAGGTAATATTGCTTAAGGATGTGAAGAGTCAGGGAAAAGCCGGGGATATCATTGAAGTCAGCGACGGATATGCCAGGAACTTTCTGTTTACAAAGGGGCTTGGAGTTGAAGCCAATGCCGCGAACTTAAATGAGGCAAAATTAAAAAAGGCCAATGAGGAAAAGAAGGCGGCAGAGGAACTGGCAAAGGCGAAGCAGACCGCCGAAGAACTGAAAAATGTTTCCGTGACGGTAAGGATTAAGGCCGGAGCGGACGGGAAGACCTTCGGTTCCGTTTCTTCAAAGGAGATAGCCGAGGCAGTAAGGGAGCAGGCCGGAATGGAGATAGACAAAAAGAAGATAGTCCTTAAGGATCCCATAAAGGCTCTGGGGGACTACACCATTCCCGTAAAGCTGCACTCACAGGTTTTGGGAGAATTTAAGCTGAAGGTCGAGCAGGAAGTCTGAGACAGATCATTTCTTTACTTCCGTCATTGATATGCAGGCACAAGAGTTATGAGTATGTCTGCCTGCGGTAAGGAACAGGACAGGGATAATGGATACGGACAGCAATGCCGTTAAAAGGATACCTCCCCATTCACTGGATGCGGAGAGATCCGTCATAGGTTCCATGATAATGTCCGGAGATGCCATTATGACAGCCTCCGAGATGCTTGGAAGCGAGCATTTTTATGCCAGACAGTACGGGGTCTTTTTTGATGCCCTGATCTCCATTTTCAATTCGGGAAAGCCGGTGGATTCGGTGACCATTCTCGAGAAATTAAAGGAGATGCAGGCTCCCCCGGAAATACGCAATGCCCGTTTCATCGCAGAGCTTATAGAAAGCGTGCCCTCCAGCGTAAATATCGCGACCTATGCCGGGATAGTCAGGGACAATGCCCTGAAAAGGGAACTTATCAGGATCAATGAAAGGATCGCAGCCTCATGCTACGAGGGGGCGGACAGCACGGAGGATATACTGGAGCAGGCCGAAAAGGAGATATTCGACCTGATACAGAGACGGGGCAGCACGGAGGGGCTGGTGCCCATAAGCAGCATAGTAATGGATGTGCTGGACAATATTCAGAAGGCACAGAAGAGCGGCAGCAGAGTCACCGGAATAGAGACGGGCTTCAGAGAGATCGACAGAATGACTGCGGGACTGCAGAAATCGAATCTCATCCTGATAGCCGCCAGACCCTCCATGGGAAAGACCGCGCTGGCCCTGAACATTGCGGAATATGCGGCTTTCAGGAAGGAAAAGACTGTCATCATCTTTTCTCTGGAAATGTCCAAGGAAGATCTGGTGAACCGTCTTATCGCCATGGAGTCCTATGTGGATGCCTCGAAGATCAGGATAGGAGACATACAGGAAAAGGAATGGGAACAGGTTATAGCCAGTGCGTCCATAATAGGCAGGTCAAAGCTTGTGATAGACGATACCGCTGCCATTTCCGTTGCCGAAATGCGGACCAGGTGCAGAAGGCTCAAGGTTGAGAGCGGGCTGGATATGGTGATGGTCGACTATCTGCAGCTCATGAGCGCCGGAAACACCAGAAAGGATGCAGGGAGACAGCAGGAGATATCAGATATCTCCAGGTCCTTAAAGGCTCTTGCCAGAGAGCTGAATGTTCCGGTGGTGGCACTCTCACAGTTATCCAGAGCCGTGGAACAAAGGACGGACAAGAGACCCATGCTTTCCGATCTCCGGGAATCCGGAGCCATAGAGCAGGATGCGGATGTGGTCATGTTTATATACAGGGATGACTATTATCATCCCGATACAGAGGATAAGAATATTGCGGATATAATTATAGCCAAGCAGAGAAACGGTTCAGTGGGGACAAAGAAGCTGTTATGGCGCCCTGAACAGACTAAGTTTATGGACATAGAACCGCATACTCAGGAGGAATGATTGAAACAGGGGTTATTTAGGAAAGCAGCGGCTTTTGAAGGAAATCCGCTGTTCGAAAGGCTGACGGAGAGAAAAAGCTCCCTCTATCAGCGGGCTGACGATATAAGAAGCGAATTTGCCAGGGATTATACCAGGATCCTGCACAGTCTGGCATTCAGAAGGCTGAAGCACAAGACCCAGGTGTTTTATAATGCCGCGGGATCGGATCATATCTGTACCAGGATCGAGCATGTTTCCCATGTGGAATCCGTGGCCTGTACCATAGGCGAGTGTCTCGGCCTGAACACGGAGCTGATAAAAGCCATAGCCATGGGACACGATCTGGGGCACGCTCCCTTCGGACATGAAGGGGAGAAGATCTTATCAAAGCTTTCGGAAAATTATCTGAATAAGCCTTTCTGGCATGAGAAGAACGGTCTCCGTTTCGTGGATAAGATAGAGCTTCTGGAGGATAATTTCAGGCACTATAAAAATCTGGATCTGACTTATGCGGTCCGTGACGGTATCATCTCACACTGCGGAGAGGTTGATGACAATGCCATCAGGCCAAGAAGAGAGTTCATCGACCTGGAAACGGAATTCCTGACTGCGGGACAGTTTCAGCCTGTTACCTGGGAGGGAGTCGTGGTCAAGGCGGCGGACAAGATAGCCTATCTGGGCAGGGATATAGAGGATGCCATGTCTCTGGGGCTCCTTGACCGGGGAAACGTGAAGGAACTGGAGGAGATGGCCGGAGATGACATGGAAGGCGCCCTGAACACCGGGGTCATCATGCACAGCATGATAATCGACATCTGCAGGAATTCCAGTCCCGAAGCAGGCATTGCCCTGAGTGATGAAGGCCTGAACACACTTACCAGGATCAAGAGATTCAATTACGAGCATATATACAATAATCCCAGACTGGATCCCTTCGTCCACTATTCGGAGCTGGTGCTCTGCGAGCTCTTTATGGCATTAAGCGATGTTTACGACGGGGAAAAGACCTTTGAGAGGATACATGAGGCCGAGGCTTTTTATCCCACGCTCATGAAGACCTTCGGGAATTACCTGGCAAGATATGTCACACTGCCGGGTGCCAGGATAGCCATTGCCGGATATGAGAGGCCGGAATGTGATAACGAGAAGATCTACGGCGCTCTGTCCACGGAAAAGGAGTTTACCCAGGCGGTGATCGACTTTATTTCCGGAATGACGGACAGTTTTGCCATATCCGGCTACCAGGAGCTTTTGAGGTATTAGCATGGGCGGAGGACGACTTTTTGATTTCGACGGGCCGGTTTTCGGTTTTTTTGACAGGCTCTCGGATATAGTGATCCTGAATGTGGTCTTCTTTATCTGCTGCCTTCCCGTCTTTACCATAGGGGCTTCTCTTACCGCCCTTTCTTCCATTACCCAGAAGATGGCGAGAAAGGAAGAGGGATATATAGTGAGAGGCTTTTTCCGGGCATTTAGGCAGAATTTCAGGCAGAGCACGGTGATATGGCTCATAATGTGTTTTCTGGGCCTGATATTTGCGCTTGATTTCCGGATATTAAGGGGGCTGAACGGTGGAGCATATGTTTCCGCGGCATTGGGAGTTCTTCTGGTGCTGTCGATGATATACTTCTTTGAATTCATCTATGTATTCCCCCTGCTGGCGAGATTTGACAACACCCTTATGAACACCATGAAGAATGCACTGCTTTTGTCGGTGAAATACCTTCCCTGGACTGTTCTTTTGACACTGCTTGCAGTATTGCCATATATTGCGTTATATTATTACTTAGGGATCATGATACCGGTTTTATTGCTGGGAGGGTTTTCACTTATATCCCTCGCCAGTTCATACATATTCAAGAGGCTTTTTGACCCCCTGATAAAAGAGGAAGAGACAAGTTGAATTCGGGTAAAAAAGAGATAAACGATTATAAAAAGCTTACGATCCAGATCCTGCTCTTTACGGCGGTGCTTCTGGTCTATTGTGCTGTTTCCATGACATTGTTCGGCAGACAGATGAGGTATAAGGCTGAGAAAAGCTTTCTCCAGTCGGTCAGGGCTTCTTCCTCCGGGCTGGAAAGTGAGATCGGCGGGAAGCTTTATCCCGTGAGAGCCTCGCTTCACACCGCTGCAGGCTTTATATCCAGTGACGGGGCAAATGTGCCCCCTGAGCATTACGTGGATTTTCTTTCAAAAATGAACAGCAATACAGCTACGGACAGTATCTTTGTCTTCGATACCGAAGGCAACATCACCTTCCAGGACGGAACTACCGGAAAAGCCAATGATCTTCCCTGGTTCAGCGAGGTGCTGAAGGGAAAGGAAGTTGTGGACGCCTATTACGTTTCCCTGAATAACGTGTCCGGAGAGAAGTTCATCATTTCCTGTCCCATCTGGGGCCGGGGGAAAGTCACCGGAGCCATCACGGCTGTTATGCCGGTAAGTATTTTTACGGAAGCTGCAACTCACAACCGGATGGAATGGAATGCCGGATATATACTGATAAACAGGACAGGGAAGATCCTTGCAGTCGCCGGGCTCTCGGCCCTTTCTCCGGAGACGGTGATCTTTGACAGTGATTCCTTCAGTTTCAAGGAAAATATGACTGAAGAGGCTTTTTTCAACGAGATGGAGGACGGTAAGAGCGGAGAGTTTTATTGTACCGCAGGTTCCAAGGACTATTATGTGCGATATGAGCCTCTTAAGGGGGACAGATGGTATCTGCTTTCCCTTGTGGCGGAGGTAGACAGGAATTTCCAGATAAACGGCATGGTGAATATCGTGGAGGAACAGGGCATGGGCTTTGTGATCGCCTTCCTGATCTTCGTATTCCTTGTGGTACGGGCTTTCCTGACGGAGCTTAAGTCCGACAGCCGCTCCATGTCGAAGCTTCAGAATGACGCGGAGAAGGATCTCCTTACCGGCGTTTACAACAAGCTTTCCACCGAGAATTACATCCGGGAATATATGGAAAAGGACGGAAGCAGCGGCCTCTTCTATATCATAGACCTGGACGACTTTAAGAAGATAAACGACAATTACGGCCACGCCTTTGGCGATGAGGTCTTAAAGACGGTGGGCAAGAGGCTCATTACCGAATTCAGGGCCACTGACATAGTGGGAAGGCTGGGAGGTGACGAGTTCTGCGTCTTCTTAAAGGACCTTACCAATGAAGAAGAGAAGAATGTCCAGATAAAGAGGATGGCCACGGTATTCAAGGACATCTATGCCGGAGAGCATGTTAAATACAATCCCACCGCCAGCATCGGCGGTGCCGAGTTCCCCAAGTACGGCAAGACCTTCGAAGAGATATACAGGGCTGCCGACAGCGCTCTTTACGAAGTCAAGAGAAACGGTAAGAACGGCATCAAGATCTATGAGAGAAATGATGCCGCAAATGACGGGAATGGTTAAGTTGTACATGTTTTTAAAAAAAGTTTGGTCAACACTTGCATAGTCTCTGCTATGTCCTTGTGTTATCATTTCATCTGTGAGCGGCCTTGATAAGGCGCCGTCTGTTATGAATTCACATTTTAGGAGGAAGATATGGCAAGTTTATCACTGAGTCACATTTACAAAAAGTATCCCAACGGCTTTGAAGCTGTTAAGGATTTTAATCTGGAAATTGCCGATAAGGAATTCATCATCTTTGTCGGACCCTCAGGATGCGGAAAGTCCACAACACTTCGTATGGTAGCCGGGCTTGAGGAGATCACCTCCGGCGAGCTCAAGATAGGTGACAGGGTAGTTAATGACGTGGAGCCCAAGGACAGGGATATCGCCATGGTTTTCCAGAACTATGCCCTTTATCCTCATATGACCGTTTATGATAACATGGCTTTCGGACTTAAGCTCCGCAAGGTTTCCAAGGCCGAGATCGACCAGAAGGTACGTCAGGCAGCTGAGATCCTTGATCTCCAGAAGCTCCTTGACCGTAAGCCCAAGGCTCTTTCAGGCGGACAGAGGCAGAGAGTTGCCATGGGACGTGCCATCGTTCGTAATCCCAAGGTTTTCCTTATGGACGAGCCTCTTTCAAACCTTGATGCAAAGCTCAGGGTGCAGATGAGAATAGAGATTGCAAAGCTTCACCAGAAGCTGGGCACCACCATAATCTACGTTACACATGACCAGACAGAGGCTATGACCCTTGGTGACAGGATCGTTGTCATGAAGGACGGAGTTATCCAGCAGGTTGATACTCCCCAGAACCTCTATGACAAGCCCGGAAACCTCTTCGTAGCAGGTTTCATGGGATCTCCCCAGATGAACTTCTTAGACGCCAAGGTTAAGGTTGAGGGTGAGAAGGCAAGTCTTGATATCGCAGGACATACCATTCCCCTTCCTCCCGCAAAGGCCAAGAAGGTTATTGAGGGCGGTTATGACGGAAAGACCGTTACCTTCGGTATCCGTCCCGAGGATGTGTATGATTCCGAGATGGCTGTAAGTTCACTTAATCCCGAGGCTGTTTTCGAGGCCGAGATCAGGGTTTATGAGCTTCTTGGCGCAGAAGTATTCCTGTACTTCGATTTCGCCGAGTTCTCAATGACAGCCCGTGTTGATCCCAGGACCACGGCCCGTCCCGGCGATAAGGTTAAGTTCGTTCTCGACACCGAGAAGATCCACATCTTTGACAAGGACACAGAGAAGACCATTACCAACTGAGCAGGATGACCCGGGCGCTGTTCTTCGGAGCAGCGCCTTTTTTTGATGGTGAATTAATGGTATACTATGAAATGTCGGATTTTTGCCGACGGCGTACAGCATTAAGGATTTAGGGGTATAAGCCTGAAACGGAATACTTCGGGCTTCCATCGGTGCCGCGCAGGCACGTCACCGATGAGCACACTTGCCTGCGGCAAGGTATAGGAAATGATCACTAATCAGATGTATAAAACCTGCCTGGATGAATTAAAGATGATCGGGAAGACGGGACTGGCTCTTTACGATATTGACGGAACCCTTGTCTATTCCACGGATGAGGACATAGATATCAGTCCTGTCAGCATAAGGTCCTTTCTGGACAGCAATGCGGATTCACAGGTACTGTCCCGGTTTCGCCTGTTCCGGGTGAAGGAGGGTGACATGGCCATATTTGTGACTGTGTCAAAGAATGAAGGGGAAAATGCCACACTTATGGGAAGGGTGGCTGCCAGTGAGATAGCAAATCTGGAAAAAGCTTCAAAGGAGAAGTTTGACAAGAATTCCTTTTTCCAGAATCTGCTTCTGGATAACCTCCTTCTGGTTGATATATACAATAAGGCAAAGAAGCTCCATATAGACGCCGAGAAAAAGAGGGCTGTCTATATTGTGGAACAGAAGGATGGGAAAAACGGCGACAATGTGATCGATGTCATAAAGGGACTTTTTACCGGAAGCAACGGGGATCATGTTACAGCCGTAAATGAAAGGGAGATCATCCTTATAAAGAATCTGGAAGGGGATGACAGTCCGGAAAACATGAAATCCATTGCCGCAATGCTGGTGGATATGATCAATACCGAGGCCCTGGCAGACGTGAGGGTGAGCTACGGTACCGTGGTCAACGAGATAAGAGAGGTTTCCAGATCCTATAAGGAAGCCAGGATGGCCATGGACGTGGGAAGGATCTTCTACGGCAATGAGAATATTTCCGCCTATTCCGAGCTGGGAGTGGGAAGGCTTATTTATCAGCTGCCGGAGAACCTCTGTCTCTTCTTCCTCCATGAGATCTTCGGGGACAATATCCCCAATCATCTGGATGAGGAGACATTGCAGACCATCGACCGTTTCTTTGAGAACAACCTGAACGTATCCGAGACCTCGAGGCAGCTCTATGTCCACAGGAATACGCTGGTTTACAGGATAGAGAGACTCTTAAAGACCACCGGGCTTGATATAAGAAAATTCGATGATGCCATGACCTTAAAGATTTCCCTGATGGTGATCAACTATCTGGCATACCTGAACGAGCGGAAAGGGTAAAGCATGTCTCCCGACGAGAAATATATGAGAGAGGCCCTGAAGCAGGCGAAGAAGGCCTATGACCTGAAAGAGGTACCCATAGGCTGCGTAATAGTAAGAGAAGGGGACGGGAAGATCATAGGACGGGGTTACAACAGAAGGAATACCGATAAGAGCACCCTGTCCCATGCGGAGATCACCGCTATAAAAAAGGCAGTAAGGATTTCCGGTGACTGGAGGCTTGAGGATTGCACGATCTATGTGACTTTAGAGCCCTGTCCCATGTGTGCGGGAGCCATAGTTCAGTCCAGAATGAAAAGATGCGTATACGGGGCCCCTTCCCCGAAGTCCGGGTGCGCAGGGACCATCCTTAATATCTTAAACGAACCGGGCTTTAACCATCAGGTGGAAACTGTTTCCGGTGTTCTCGTGGAAGAATGCACAGCCATTTTACAGGATTTTTTCAAGGATCTGAGGATCAGGCTCAAAGAACAGCCGGCGAACGGCGTCTGAATCATAGGATGAGAAATCCGGAATAATAGATCCCCTCCTCTGAAATATTCAGGGGAGGGGATATTTGCGGATTAAAGATCTATGCCGGGATCACTTTGCTTTTAATGTGAATTTGTACTTTTTCTTTGAGGAATTGCTGCCGGTGCCGTATACGGCAATGATCTTGGCGGAGCCCCTGGAAAGGACCGTTATTTCACCGGTATCCTTGTTTACTGCAGCCACACCCGGCTTGGAGGACTGCCATTCAGTGGGAGCATATTCTGTTCCGCTTAAGTAATCGAAGGCATTCAGTCCGTACTGGCCGACGGAAACCTGAACCTTCTTCTGTAATACGGGTTTATCAACCTTTATGGTGCAGGAGGAAACGCTGGAACCGTTCTGCTCTAAACTGATGGTAACTTCTCCTGCATTCTTCGGGGTTAGGAGACCGGTCTTCTTTACGGAAGCCACCTTCTTATTTGAAGAGAGATACTTTAGCTTTCCGCTGAAGAGTCCCTTGGGATTAAGGATCGCGGCCATATCCATCTTTGCTCCGGCAATGGCCTGTCCCGGGTCGTCACCGTATTTCCTTCTTTCTACCTTCACTCTGCAATAGTCACTGTAGCTCCTGCCGTTAATGACTGCCGTTAAGGTAATATCCGTTTCCCCGAGAGCAAGGCCCGTTATGACGCCCTTTTCATCGATGGAAGCGATTGAGGGGTCGCTTACCTGCCAGGAGAGTGCAGGATTCAGAAATTCAGGGATCTCTTCCATCTGAAGATCTGCGGTCTCGCCTAATTTCACGGTCTGTGACTTGGGACTTATGCTGACTGCGCCCTTCCAGATATATACAGGGCAGGAGACCTCATAGGTTCTTCCGTTCAATATTCCCCGGAAAACAACGGTGGTCTCTCCGGTGGCGATCCCTGTAAGGCGACCTTCGCCGTCAACTGAAGCTATGCTGTTATCGGAGACCGTCCAGGAGGTGCTGTCAAAGGTCACTCCGTAGGGAATGTCGGTGCTGAGCTGCTATGATTCGTTTATCCCCAGGGTTACGGATTCCGCGGGAGAACCGTATCTCGTAAGGCAAATGGAGCCCTTCCATACGGTTATGGTGCATTGGGCAGAGGGAGCATAATAGCTTCCACTGTTTTTTGTCTTGACGGTCAATGTGGTTGTTCCCTCGGCAACTGCCGTAACCGTTGCCTTTCCGTTTCCCTGATCTTCTACTTTGGCGATGGAAGAGCGCTCTACGCTCCACGCCACTTCCTTATCCGTGGCGTTTTCGGGAACCACTTCAACAGTCAGCTCTTCACTTTCACCGGGGGCAAGGAGGACATTCTCTTTATCAAGATAAAGGTTTGTTACCTCCACATTTTCAACCACATTTACTTCACAGGTAGCTCTTTTTTCGCCGTCCCTGGTGGTAACGGTGATATTGGTCTTTCCCTTGGCTTTTGCCGTGACCAGACCCTCCGTATCCACAGAGGCGATGCTTTCGTCATCGCTTTTGAATGTCACATCCTTATTTCCCGCGTCCTCAGGCTCTATGGTCCACTGAAGCTGTCTAGTTTTACCGACTCCCAGATCAAACCCTCCATCACTGAAGGCTATCTTTTTAACGGGGGTTCCGACTTCGATCTCGCATTCCGCAGTCTTATTGCCGTCAGTGGTCCTTACAGTGACTGTAGCTGTCCCGTTTTCAAGACCCGTAAGGGTCGCTCTGGAACCGTCTTCTGTGTCCTCGGCATCTGTGATCTTTACAATGGTATTATGATCAACCTCCCAGGTGACGGTCTTATCAGTGGCGGTTTCAGGGAAGATCACTGCCGTAAGGGTTCCCGTGTTCCCCTTTCCGAGGTAGAAAGAGAATTCGTCAAGGGTAACGGAACTGACTTTGGAAGGGTCAAAATTGTATTTTTTGTTGGCGGAATTAAGAGGGCTTTGATCATGTCCGGAGATAGTATTCCACTGGTTCTGGGAGCCCTTATAATATACATCTTTAACTCCCGAGTTCGAAAAAGCATAGTCGCCGATGGTATTGATCCGGTCAGTAAAGTATACCCGGGAGAGACCGCTGCAGTTTTGAAAGGCACGTGTTCCTATGCTATTCGAAGTGATCAGAACAGAGGGAAGAGATGAGCATCCGGAAAATGCGTAATCTCCGATAGTTGTGAGGCTGTTTCCAAGCTCCAGGGAGGAAAGGGAAGAGCAGCTGAAAAATGCGTAATTACCGATAGTTGTGAGGCTGTCTCCCTTCTTCACTGAGGAAAGGGAAGTACATCGATAAAACGCGTTCCGCCCAATGCTGCTAACGCTTGTCAAGGGACTTATGGTGGTGAGTTTATTGCAATTCTGAAAAGCGTACTCACCAATGCTTATGACTGTATCAGGTATGTCTGCAGAAGTGATATTCAGACCGTAGAAAGCATAATTTCCGATGGAAGTAATACCGGATGCTATCTCCAGCTTCGTGGCGGCCTTTGCGTTATCATTATCAAGCCAGCCCGGTTTGTTCCAATTGGTGTAATCAGGCATGGCGCCGGAGCCGGTGATCTTAAGGACTCCGTTCTCTACTACAAAATCGATCGATGTGTCCCTTAAGATCTCCGGAGATGACAGATGGGTGGTCTCCTCAGCAATAACATCTGTTACGGGGGGGTAATGCCCTCAAGCTCATCCGCTGCCGCATACGTCCCAAAGGCCGTGAGGCAAAGGGCAGCAGACAGTATGACAGCTAAATACTTCTTCTTTTTCATTTTGTCTCCTTTCATTTCAAAACCGGCTTATCCCCAGTCAGTTTAACAAGAACCACGGCTTCCTGACATTGAAGACCGGATCAACTAAAGATTATACTACAGATAACCGGTTCCTACAAACGGGGTTTTCCGGAAGCGAGAATTACCTGACTGTCGCCGGCACGGGTTTACATTGCCGGGAGTTGAAACTATAATAACCACAGTGCCAGAGGTATACCAAAGAAAGGCTAAAGGCAGAATATGAACGACCTTTATAACGAACCGGTTCCGAAGCTTATAAAGATGGCAAACAGGCTCCTTAAATCCCCGGAGGACTATTCCGAAGCCCTGAAAGAGGGGGAGGGAGAGGGATTAAAGCTTGCGGTGCTGGGATCCTATTCCATACAGCATCTTACCAAGGTCTTAAGGCTCTTCCTGGACAGGGAGGGAGTATTTTCCGAGATCTATGAGGGGGAATATGACGGGATCAAGATGGATGTGCTGGATCCCTTTTCAAAGCTGTACGAATTCAACCCCCGCTTTGTTGTGATCCTTATGAGGCATAATGATTTCAGGTGGGAGAGCGAGGAGGATCTGAAGGAGGCGGAGAGCTTTGTGGACAGTCTTTTTTCCCATCTCTCGACGATCAAGGGGGTGACGGTCTTTATCTCAAATATTGCCCTGCCGCCGGAAAGACCCTGGGGAACCCTTGAAGCTGACTATATCCACACCAGGAGGTCGCTCATCACCAGGTTCAATCTGGATCTTGCAAAGAACCGTCCGGGGAATGCAAGGATCATTGACTTCGAATACCTTTCATCCCTTAAGGGAAAGGAAAAATGGTTTGACGATACCGCTTATTATCTTTCAAAGCAGGGCTTTTCCATGGACCAGCTTGGTACAGTGGCGGGTGAGATCACAAGGATGATCCTTCCCGATCTGGGACGGGTCAGGAAATGCCTGGTACTGGATCTGGACAATACCCTCTGGGGCGGGATAGTGGGTGAAGACGGCCCCGAGGGGATCAACGTCGACCCCAACGACCCGGAGGGTGAGGCCTACAGGGCCTTTCAGGAGTATGTGCTCTTATTAAAAAAGAGGGGAGTGCTCCTTGCGGTCAATTCAAAGAACGACGAGGATACAGCGAAGGAGCCCTTTGAAAAGAATCCCGGGATGATCCTTAAGCTTTCCGATATAGCCTGCTTCACCGCAAACTGGTCCGACAAGGCGGGAAACATGGCCTATATCGCAAAGCACTTAAATATCGGCATGGACAGTCTGGTGTTCTTTGACGACAGCCCGGCAGAAAGGGAGATCATAAGGAGATTCTGCCCGGAGGTCCTGATCATAGACGTGCCCCCGGATCCCGAGGATTACATCACTGCCCTGGACAGGGAGGACCCCTTTGAATGGACGGGAGTCACCAGGGAGGATATCATAAGGTCCGACTCATATATCGCAAACGCGAAAAGGGAGGAGATGGCCTCTTCCTTTACGGATTACAGGGAGTACCTGAAGGCCCTTGAAATGAAGGGAAGGGTGGTGAGAGTCAGTGAAGCAGAGGCGGAGCGCTTTGCCATGCTCACCAATAAATCCAATCAGTTTAATCTCCGGACCCAAAGATACTCCGACGGTGAGATCAGGAAAATGATGGATGATGAAAACATAAGACTTCTCGCCGTTTCACTTGAGGATAAATTCACCGGATATGGTATAATATCCTGCATAGTCTTAAGGAAGGGCGCCGGTATGCCGGGATGCAAGGATTCGGACTGCTTTATCGAAAACTGGTGCATGTCCTGCAGGGTATTGAAAAGAGGGGTGGAAAACCTTTCCTTTAAGCATATCAGGGAAGAAGCGGAAAAGATGGGGTGCAGCCGGCTCGTGGGTGAGTTCATAAGGACCAGGAAGAACGGAATGGTGGAGGGGCTTTATGCGTCCCTGGGCTTTTCTCCCCTTGAAACGGAGGAGCCCGGCGAAGGAGTGTTCTACGAGTACGACCTTTCCAAGGGCGGGGACGCGGATATATTGATAACAGAGGAGACAGACAGATGAAACCAGCACTCATAATAATGGCTGCAGGAATGGGATCCCGTTACGGAGGACTTAAGCAGATAGATACCGTGGATGACGCGGGAGACAAGATAGTGGATTTTTCCGTTTATGATGCCATGAAGGCCGGCTTCGGCAAGGTGGTCTTTGTGATTAAAAAGGAAAATGAAGCGGATTTCCGGGAAGCTCTGGGGGACAGGATCTCGAACCATATCGAGGTTGATTACGCTTTCCAGGATCTTTCGGACATTCCGGAGGGATTCACTGTGCCCGGGGGCAGGGTAAAGCCCTGGGGAACAGCCCAGGCAGTGCTGTCCGCAGCGGAAAAGGTCAGGACTCCCTTCGCCGTTATCAATGCGGATGATTTTTACGGCAGGGAGGCTTTTACAAAGATACACGATTTCCTTGTTAACGGTAATGGGGAAAATGAATATGCCATGGTGTCCTTTATCCTAAGGAATACACTTACGGAAAACGGTTATGTTTCAAGGGGCATATGCAGTGTGGATGAGGAGGGCTTCTTAAAGAGCGTTACCGAGAGGACCCACATTGAGGCTGACGGGGAAAAGGCCAGATATACCCTTGACGGGGGAGAGAGCTGGATCCCTTTAAGCGGCGATGAGGCGGTATCCATGAACATATGGGGCTTTTCACCCTCCTTTATGGAGGAGCTTAAGAATGCCTTCAGGGACTTTTTAAGCGATCTCCCTAAGGCGGAGGATCCCCTTAAGGCCGAGTGCTATCTCCCGGGGGTGGTGGATAAGATGCTGAAGGAAGGAAGGGCAAGGGTCCGGGTGCTTTCTTCTTCCGACAGATGGTTCGGTGTCACGTATAAAGAGGATAAGGATAATGTGAAGAGATCCATAACGGATCTTAAGAATAAGGGTATTTACCCGGAAAGGCTGTGGTGATATGTCGATCTTACTAACGGGGGGAGCAGGTTATATAGGGTCTCATACTTTAGTTGAACTATTAAACGGCGGATATGACGCTCTGGTCATGGACAATTTCTCAAATTCTTCGCCGAAGGCTCTGGAAAGAGTGGAGGAAATAACGGGGAAAAAGGTTAAGTATTATGAAGCCGATATCTCGGACAGGGCAGCGCTGGAAAAGATCTTCAGCGAGAACAGCATAGAGGAGGTCATTAATTTTGCTTCCCTGAAGGCTGTGGGGGAATCCGTTGAAAAGCCCTGGGAATACTACAATAATAACATAGGCGGCACCCTTACCCTTTTGGCCGTGATGAGGAAGCACGGGGCGAAGAATTTC
>JAFVEU010000128.1 GCA_017475845.1 Lachnospiraceae bacterium
ACAGGAGGTTGGTCTCGCTGGCAACATCAGAGATAATGGTGGCGGCCTGGCTTATGTCCTTAACGGAAGTGCTGGTCTCCGCAAGCTGTTCCTTTGCCGTGGCGACACCGGAGGACAGCTCTTCATTGGCACGGGTAAGAGCTTCAAAATTCCGGGCGAGCTCTTTGAGCCTTGCTTTCATTGCTTCTTCCCCGGATGTCTGATCACCGGCAGAACGAATAAGGGCTGAAAGCGCTTCTTCAAGTGCGTTTAAGCTCTCCTTTGATCTGTCAATATTCAGTTGTAATCCGGAAAGATCCGGTTCCTTCGCATTTTCGAGAGCGGTTTCCAGCTCACTGATCCTCGTCTTTAAGAGCACGGTCTCTTCAGCAGGTGTCGGATCACTCTCTGAGGGTTCGGTGCTTTCTGCCGCTCTATTTCCCGTATTCCGGGTGGAACTGTATTTTTCTGCAGGGTTTTCGCTTTCGCCGGAAGAAGTGGCTTCGCTTCCGCTCCCTGCGTAAGAAGCAGATCTCCCGGAAAGAGAAAGGAGCAGAACAGATACAATGGAAAGGAAAGCAAAGATCAGAGCCAGGGTCAGAGGAAGACGGCTGTCACTGCTTTCACCGGTCACAGGTGAATAGGAGACCGGGGCAGAGCTCTTACTGTCAGAAACCCCGGTATTAGCGGTGCTTTCCGCAGGAGAAGCCGGGGAAGCATTTTCAGCGCTTTCTTCAGGCATACTCCCGTTGGCCAGGGCAAGCTTCTCATCCAGACGCTCATTTATAATGATGACCAGAGGATCCGTTTCCGGATAGGTTTTCAATGCGGACTTCATGGCGGATACTGCGGCTTCGAGGTCATTAAGCGAAGCGTCTTCCTGTCCTGCCGCTGTCTTTCCCCTGTACAATATGAAAGCTCTGTTTATATCATCGAGAAAGACTGAAATATCATCTCTTCCGCTGAAATCACAGCCTGTGGTGAAGCTGAAGGAAGAGGGCTCCCCGTCAAAGTAGAGATCATAGTAAACCTTGGTAAACTCCGCAGAATTCAAGGTTTTAAGCGGGATCATTACGGATACGGACTCGTTTTCTCCGGTTCCTTTGAAATCTGTGTTGAGGGAGATGCAGCCGTTGCCGTTCAGATCAGCAGTGCCGGCGGAAATAAGAGCGGAGCCGTGGCTTGTTTCCACGTCTTCTGCAGTGAGGGCTGAAAGATCGATATTCTCTTCGTCATTGAACCTAAGCCCTGAAATATAGATCTTTCCTTTAAAGGAGCCTTCCAGGGCGGAGATCCTTATTACCGCATTTTTCCTGGAGCTCATAGGGTTAAAGCTGCCGGTAAATCTGACCCGCTTTCCTTCTCCTCCGGGAAGGGGCACATCCTCCATCTTTTCAAGGGACACCCTTATACGGAAATTCTTCACAAGCTCGGACTCATCCTGATCAAGGGCGTTAAGGGCCCTTCTTATGGCGCTGTCTCCTGCGGTGAAGTCAGCATAGAGAGAGGCTTCGTCAGTCTGATCTGCCGGAGGTTCCTCATTTTCCATTTCCTTTTCTTTCTGAATACTCTCGGACAGCGCTTTTTTCACGCTGTCTATCTGCTCATTGCTCTCTGCCAGCGCAGTGGCATAAGCCGCGGCCGCACTGTCTGCGTTCTCTGCTTTCGTCTCCGCTTCCTTCACTTTTCCGGAAAGGGAAAAGCTCATTATGGTCATGAGGATAATGAAAATAATGGCAAGAACAGAAAAAATAAGAGTTTTAAGCCTGTTATTCATGGAATATGCATTCTCCGATCAGTGAAATGTAGACCTGTCGTATCTGTTCTGAGCCCTTCGGATTCCGAACAGTTACATCCTTTCCTATTCTACCATGATGTTAATGCGATGTCATTAAGGGCCTGCGGATATGCAGCCAATACGCCGGTAAGATGGAGCAGTGTTTTTATCCCGGTGACCTAAACGTTTCACAAATGGATAAGATTGAACAAGAAACAGAGCATATCAGATTAAAATATATCAGAAAATATGCTGAAATGCTGATATAATATTAAACGATGATTTATAATCGATCAGATTAACACATGCAGGGGAATACTATGAAAAAGAATAATTCGGAATACGGTCAGATCAAAAGAAGAAAGATGCGCTTTTGGGCGTTTTTATTAGCGGTGCTGGTGCTGATCACCAGTATGTCTCCGGCGCTGGTTATGGCGGCGAACGGGACTATAAGTATGAAGGAGGAACCCGGTGCCGAGGTGCAGCTATATAACAATATAGAACTGGTGGGTGGGGATACGCTGACTCTTGACTTTAGCGGGTCTACATATGATCCCGCTGTGAGGGTCATGTATTTCAGTGATGATTATACTGTAGATTCTGCCGATGAAGATAATTATACTGCGGAACAGCTGCTGTTTGAGGCAAGTGTTGCAAAGGTAGCCGGCGGTACCAATACGCACACAGTTAAGGCATATGATGATTTTAAGAATAAGACAGGGAAATCCTCGGAAGATATTCATTTTGCTCATTGGAAAGCATATACGGTGAAAGCATCCGGTGGGGTATCAAGGGTCTATCTTCTGCCTCAAGAAGCCAGAAAAGCATTTATGACATATCATAATGTTGATGGTGCCACTAATCCTAATGCCGATATTTTATATGAAGGGTATGATTCTCTGGAGCCTGCAGAGAAAGCAGGTTATGACTTTGAAGGCTGGTATGAGGATGAGGGACTGACACAGTACATACCGGATGTTCAGGATGGCTGGTTTGGTGTATACACGGACGCAAATAATAGAAAAGGTCTTTACGCTAAATGGACCATAAAATCATATGATGTAACCTTCGATCCCGACGGGGGATCCGCCGTGGCAGGCGAGAAAGTTGAGTATAACAAGAAAGCCACCAAGCCTGCAGATCCCACAAAGGAAGGATATACCTTCAAGGGCTGGTTCCTGAACGGTCAGGAATATGATTTCAATACGCCTGTGATAGCCAATATTACCCTGAAAGCCAAATGGGAAGAAAATAAAGAAGAGGGCGGCGGCGAAGAAGGCGGCGGCGGCCAGGAAGAAGGCGGCGGTGGCCAGGAAGGCGGCGGCGGTCAGGAAGAAGGCGGTAAAGGCGGCGGAAGCAGCACGGTTTCCGGAGATTATATTCCCTTTGACACCACAGGGAAGCTGTTGCAGGTGGTTGTGACCAAGAGGACAGACTCTTCAATTTCCATCTCCTGGAATAAGATAACCGGAGCGGATGGTTATCTGGTATACGGCCACAAGTGCTTCTCCCATAATGTAAGCTTTATCAAGGACATTACGGATATAAACGAGCTTACCTATACCCAGGACAATCTGGAAAAGGACAGTTATTACAAGTATCTCATCAAGGCATATAAAAAGAAGGGTAAGCGGAAAAAGATCATTACAAAATCCGTAAGGGTTCATGCCACCACCACCAGTGACAAATACACCGTGGCGGAAAAGGTGGAGATCCAGTCCGTGAAAGGCGGAGAATTAACGACGGCTTCCGGTAATTCCATAATCACCTTGCAGAAGGGTAAGGCCGCCACCATAGTTTCCAAAGAGATTCTGGAGGAACCGAATAAGACCATTGAAGAGCATCACAGGTCCAGATCCAAAAAGGTGACCTGGCTCAGTAACGACCCGGCGGTTGCAAAGGTAAGCAAGGCCGGAAAGGTAAAGGCTGTGGGCCTTGGGGAATGCATGATCTATGGAACAGCGCAGAACGGACGGTTTTTACCGGTGAAGGTTATCGTAAAATAGAATAGTCTAAAACAGATGCTCCGCGGCTCCGGCTGCGGGGTTTCTTTATTTCCGGGAGGATACGAGGAATACGGAGACGGTGATTGAGAGCAGGGTGGCGGCCAACGCCCTGTAGGTGAAGAAATAGTGCAGGAAGGAATGGTTGTGGAGCACCATGAAGCGGAAAATCGGCAGGATGCCCACAGCGAGAAACAGAAGGACAGCTCCGCGGTCCGCGTCCTTTTTCCTGTAAACATACAGGACATACATCACATAAAGAACGAGGATCACCCCGGCAATGACACCGGCAATGCCGAACCCGAAGGGAAAGAGACAGCTCAGGTTTCTTATGACAGCGCCGGCAATATAGCCCATGGGGGACAGGCCGATATTCCCGGAAACCCGCTCTTCAATGTGTTCCATCACATAGGGGAGAGGGTTTTCTTTTAATATGATGGCGGCGAGAAGCCACTTTGTGACCCAGGTAAGTACGTAGCCCGCACCCCAGAGCAGGGCGGAGATACAGGCAAAATTCCGGTGCTCCTTATTGCAGGCCCCGGCTTTTTTTATCCTTATAAAAAGCACGATGATAAGCGGAAAGCAAAGTGTCAGGGTCTCCGTAGTGAGGAAATCCAGATAGGCGGTGACCATACCTCCTGTGAAAAGCAGTAAAAGGGTAAGCTCCGAATGATTTCCCGTCTCAAAGAGCAGGGCAATAACAGAGATCACCAGCATCAGGAGAAAGGTCCAGGTGTATTCCAGGGACAGAGGCACGAACCAGGCCGCCACGGACACCATGGAAATAGTGACTCCCACGCAGAGGGGAGGGAAGCCCTTCTTAAAAAGCATCAGACATAAGGCAAGGGTCAGCAGGGCAAGGAGAATGCCGTGAAAGATATAGATCCCCTTCAGATCAAGGAAGAGATGCAGGAACCTTACGATGGCTGCGGAACCGTGCCAGTAGCGGAGGTACTGGGTGTTGGCCGGAAGGTCCTTATCAAGGGAAGTTTTGAAGTTATCATTCTCATTTGCCAGAGGGTTATTGTAGTAAGAAGACCACATAAGGGACCTAAGGGGGTCGTTACTGTCATACTGCCAGGCTATGGACAGAAGGATGGAGTCTGCATAGCGGTCTATCTTACTTGAGGGGATCCCCTCAAGAACATCAAAGAAAACCTGTCTTTCCGTAAGGAGACCGGCGGAACGCTCCATATTGGAGCGTATCTTTTCCCGGGGAACATATACCGCAGCAAGGGAGAAACCGAGCATAAGGGCGATGACAGCCACAAAGACCGCCGGGAATATAAGTACTTTTCTCATTTTCAGATCTCGAAACATAAAAGAATTTTCCCATAGTCTGGAATCTTTTTCAAGATACCCGGCCCAACTCGGTTCCGGCTTCCTGTTATACACGGTTTTATACGGCCCGGGCGGGGCGGACTACGTACGGGGAGTGGAAAACCGGGAACAGGTACGTAGCCGGGTCGGGGCGGACTACGTACGGGAAGTGGAAAAAAGGGAACAGGTACGTAGCCGGGGCAGAGCGGACTACGTACGGGAAAGGGAAAAACGGAAACTTGACAAAAAGAAAATTATGGTGTATTTATTTCAGAGGATTTTAGTTAAAAACAATTTAGCTAAATTCTATTTAGTTATCTGTGCCAACTGATGCGGTTTTGAAAACTATGTTGAAGAGTGAAAAGCGGCATCGGAATGGCGTGGCTCTCAAAGATCAAGAGGAGGATCAAAATGGAATTTGAAGAGGTAAAGAAGATCATTGTTGACACACTTGGCTGTGACGAGGACAAGGTAACTCCCGAAGCAAACATCATGGAGGATCTGGAAGCGGATTCGCTGGATCTGGTGGAGCTTCACATGGCTTTCGAGGAAGCCCTTGATATCAAGATCCCGGATGAGACCCTGGCAAAGCTCCAGACCGTGGGCGACATTGCAGATTATCTTAAGGAAGCGGCTGACAAATAATGCCAAGGGAAGAGAGATCCATAAAAGACTTTTTCCGCACAGTAGCAAAAAAGGTGGGGCCGGACTATGTGACCTGTAAGGCCTGCGACAGAAGGGCCGAGCGGAAGGTCTGGGACGAAAACTTAAATATCTGTCCCTTCTGCGGGAAGTATCAGGCCATGACGGCAGATGCCAGACTGGAGATCGCTTATGAAAAACGTCGAAAAGACCATCACCGGAAACGTTGATCCGGACGTGCTCGAATACACCGTGGGCGAGGACCCGGTGCTTGATCGCGAGCTTGTGAAGTGGGACGCCGCCGGCACGGCGGCGCATGTGACGATGCTGTCGCGCATGAAGCTCCCCAAGGGCGTGCCGCCTGTCGTGACGCCCGCT
>JAFVEU010000129.1 GCA_017475845.1 Lachnospiraceae bacterium
AGAAATGGTATATCACCGGGCTGGTGAGGCCGGAGCGCATCTCTTCAGGGGTGTAGAAGCCCTTGCTGCCAAAGGTCCCGAAGTAGGAGCGCAGGGAAAAAGCGAGATAGGCCGGCTGTATATTGTATCTGGGACTCAGCTTCATTATCTCTCCCTTAAGCACCACATTGATAAGGTCCTGATCCGGAGAAGCATACCAGGCCCTCACGTTTCTCACATGGTCCGCTATGCGTTCGGAGCATCTCCTTTCCCTCCACTTCTTCATGGAGAAAAGCATGACTCCCGAATTGTAATAAAAATCCGCCATATCAAAGCCCAGGCGGAGCTTATGCTTCCTTACCAGGGAATCAAGGCACATGGCCACCGGATAGTCCCCCATTTCAAGGCTTAATAGGGGATCCAGCTTCCCCGTGACTATGGTGTCCGCATCGAGATACAGGAGCCGGTCCACGTCCTCGCTTAGGATAAATGACAGGAAAAGCCTCATATTCGCTGCATAGGAGCCCCTGTACGAGGGCATGTGCATTTCCTTCATAAGGGCTACCAGGCTCTCCGTGTTTACGAAATTCAGGAAGCTTCCGTATTTTGCGGAAAGTGTCCTGAACCTGTCCATGGAAAAGGCGGACAGGTCCTCTCCCAGTATAAAGATACGGATCTTTTCGATATGCCTGTTATTCTCCAGAAGTGAGGTCATACTGGTCCCCGCATATGGAGCATATTTCTCATTGAACTGGTAAAGGACGTTAAGCTGCATCTATTCTGTCCCCCCGCCGTCCTTATCATCCTCTGCTTCACAGGGAGGGAGGTCAAAATTGATCCGTTTCTCCTCCACCACCAGAGGCCGGTGCATGATACGGGTATTTATATTCAATATGTATTCTCCCAGAAAGCCTATGAAAAAGAGCTGCAGCGAACCGATCAGGAATACGCCGATAAGCATGGGGGCATAGCCCGCCGAAAAGCTGTACCAGTGGGTAAGCTTCATAATGGTATAGTATATTGCGATCCCGAAGCTTATAAGCCCGGCAAAAAAGCCGAAAAAGGTGGCAAGCCTGAGTCCCACCTTGGTGTAGGATGTAATGGAGAGCATAGCCGCGTCATAAAGCCTGTAGAAGTTATTGCTGGTCTTCCCGGCTCTGCGCTTGGGCTGTACAAAGGGTATCTCCTTCCTCTTGAAATTGTATTCGGCCACGATCCCTCGAAGGAAAGGAATGGGATCGTCCAGCTGTTTTAAAAGGCTTATAAAGGATTTATCGTAAAGACCGGTGCCGGTGAAATTTTCTATCATCTTCACATCCGACATATTCCGGATGATGCGGTAGTAAACCGTCCGTAAAAAGTAGATGAAAGCGTTTTCCTTGCTTCCCTTCTTTATGGCGCTCACTATCTTATATCCCTTTTCCCACTCCTCCACAAACTGGGGGATCAGCTCCGGAGGATCCTGGAAATCACAGGCCATGGATATGGTGCAGTCACCGCTTGTCTGGCACATTCCGTAAAATGGAGAATTGAACTGTCCGAAATTCGTCACATTAAAGATGGCCTTTATCTTCCTGTTTCCGGCGCAGATCTCCGTAAGCTTCTCCCTGGTGCCGTCGGTGGAGCAGTTGTCTATGAAAAGGAGCTCATAATCATAGCGGGAAAGCTCTCCCTCCATGATCTCCACGATCCTCCGGCTTATGGGCTCCACATTTTCAACCTCGTTATAGCAGGGGATCATGATGCTTATGACTTTTTTACTGTCTTTGTTTTCCGTGCCACTCATCAGTTCTTAAACCTTTTATCCTGTATCAGATCTTTGCCGCTTCCTTCCTCACCCCTTCGTATTCATCTCTGGGAAGGAAGGGGAACATATCGTCAAGGGCTGCCGACACGATGGTGCCGTCATCATTGACCTTTGAGGAGGTCTTTGGTTCAAAGCCCTGCTCTTCATCCACCACAGCCTCTATGATCACTGTTCCCTCTGTTTCAAGGGCATCATCCAGTTTCTTATCCAGATTGTTAAGGGTATCAAGCTTCACATACTTTAAGTCAAAAGCAGCAGCGAGCTTCTTAAGATCCGGGAAGGATACCCCGCTTTCCTTATCTATCCCCACATGCTCCCTGCCGGAAAACATGTTGTTCTGGGTCTGCCTTATGGAATGGTAGCCGTTATTGTTGAGTATTATGATCTTGATATCCAGATCGTTATGTTTTATGGTCTGCAGCTCCTGCAGGTTCATCATAAAGGAGCCGTCCCCGTCTATGGCGATTATCCGCCTTCCGCTTCCGGAAGCCGCAGCTCCCAGCGCCGCCGGAAGAGCGAAGCCCATCTCCGCCGAGCCGGAATTGGTAAAGATCCTGCAGCCCTTTTTCAGCTTCAGGGTCTGGAAAACCTGCACACAGGCCGCCCCGTTACCGCATATCACCGCATCGGAGCCAAGGAGCCGCTCGGAAACCCGGTCCAGAAATGCATAAGGGTTCATGGGCTTTGTCTTTTTCAAATGATCAGGCAGCACAATGGGATAACGGTTCTTTAATTCCCTGCACCATCTGAGCCAGCTCTTATGGTTTCCCACCTCATCCACCGCAGCATGGGCAAGCTCGGCGCAGACATCCTTCACATCGGCATGCACAGGCATATCTATCTTCACCGTGGGCTTGTCAAGCTCACCCTTATCTATATCCACCTGTATCTTGTAGGCATTTTCCGCAAACTGGTGTTTATTATAGCTGATATTCCTGATGTTCATCCTGCAGCCCAGGACTATAAGGAGGTCTGCTGCCTGGACCACGAAGTTGGCGGCTCTCTGACCTACCGTGCCGGGGATCCCTATGTAGTAAGGGTTGTTATCCCAGAGCAGATCCTGGGCGTTCCAGCAGGTCACCACCGGTACCCTTAAGGCGCTGGTGGTCTCTAGGAATTCCTTATATGCTTCTCCCAGCCTTATGCCCTCACCCGCCAGGATCACGGGGCGCTTCGATACCTCCAGCTTTTCCAGTATCCTGTCCGCATCGGACTTATTGAACAGTGGCTGCTCGCATTTTTCGGTATTCTTCTTTTCAAAACCCGTGAGCTGCTCGGTCTCCACAACGGCACCCTGTATATCAAGGGGCACATCTATCCAGACCGGCCCTCTTCTGCCGTGGGTGGCGAGATACCAGGCTTTTTCCAGCTGATATCTGATCTCGTAGGGGTTTTCTATCATGACCGCAAATTTGGTTATGGGTTCCACAACCCTTACTATGTCGCATTCCTGGTCCCCCAGCTGCCTTAAACCGCAGCCCGTATATCTTACGGTGGTCTCCCTCTTTACCTGTCCCGAGATCACAAACATGGGAACGGAATCCACGAAGCAGTCAAACACTCCCGTTATGGCGTTGGTTCCTCCGGGGCCGCTGGTAACACATACCGCAGCTATCTTTCCCGTAAGCCTGGTGTATCCTTCCGCGGCAATGGCCGAGCCCTGCTCATGGTGGTTATAGATACAGTGAAGCTCCTTCCGGTGTCCGAAGGCGTCGTTTAAGTGCATGGCGCCGCCCCCGGTGACCGAAAACACGGTATCCACCTTATGACCTATTAAAAAATCCGCTATATATTCTGCGACCTTGATCTTCACTTTCAATCCCCCCGTCCGGAATGAGGTTTTAAAACTCTGATACTATATAGTATCACGAAAAGCATGATAATACCAAATATACCCATAACAACTCCGGTCTTAAGAAGCGGAGTCTCATATCTAAGCTCTATACTGTGTTTTCCGGCTCTTAAAGGAATAGCCATATACATGAGGTCCGCCCTCAATATCCCGGTCTCCTTCCCGTCCACAAAGGCCTTCCACCCGGGACTGAAGGGGATGGACAGCAGGAGTATCCTGTCGTCGGGGGTATCAAAGCTGCCCTTTACAAGGTCCTCTCCCAGGGTGATATCCTCCATCACTGCATCCTTAAATCCCCTTATCCGCTCCGTCACACTGTCTGTAGGCTGGGAAACAACCTCAAGGGAATCAAAGCTGTAGACTCCGCTCTCCCGGAAGCTTATCCTGACAGTTCCCTCTCCGTCTCCCGTGTCACCCAGGTTCACAAGGAAATTTTCCCGTCCGCAGTAATAGTCATTTTTATAATTATAGAATTCCACTATCTCAACATGTCCGTTGTGGTCAAGCATGAGACTTGTGACGCTGGGCCTTGAATCGGTGGTATTCTTATCCCTTACCTTTGATCTCTCAAAGGGAGTGAGGCCTGCCCAGGCCCCTTCATCGTACCTTTCCCTTTCCTTGAAGCCCCGGAATTCAAGACCCTTAAATACCACATAGGTCTCGGCATCCTTTCTGCCCTCAAAGGTAATGAGCACGGAAGCGTTCCGCCTCACGGTAAAGGAATTGCTGTCTATATCCATGTCTCCCTTTGACTCTATCTTCTTAAAGACACTTTCCGAATCATCCCTTATCTCTCCTTCGGAAAAGCCTTCACTCACAAGCCTTTCCCTGTCCTCTTCCGACAGCACAGCTCCGGAAAGCAGGGCATTCTGCCGTCCCGCTGCGTTCAGGGCGTCAAAATCCTTCCTGCCGATCACATACCTTGTGGAAAATCCAAGGGGCAGGGCATTTTCATTTTTATAGAGAAAGGCCGCATTCCCCGAATCATCCTGTCCCTCAGAAACAGGGCTGAAGCCTGCTGGAACCTTATATTTCGTATCCTCTCCGGTTATAAAGTACTTAACTCCCGCCAGGGCTTCCAGTCCCTCTCTGGATTCCACCCCGTCATAGTCGTAATCCTTGGGCCAGTTGAGATACAGACTGTTTATGAAATCTGAGATATAGGGACTTGTAAGGGAAAAATAGAACTGGGTTCCCTTGAATCCGGTCTGGATGGAGCTGTTCTGGGTATTGTCCGTTCCGCATACCTCAGTCCTGAAAAATCCCTCTCCCTCAGTACCTTCAAGCATATTCCCGGGGAAGGGGGAATTTAAGGACCGGTCCGCTCCGTGGAAATCCCTGAATTCATCGAGAAAATCACTGTCCGCCGTGGAATAGGAAAACCAGCCGTTAAAGAAAAGGGACAGGGAAAGAAAGGCAAATAATACGGGCTTAAGATACTTTTCCGTAATGACTCCGGAAATAAGCGTTATGCAGAGAAGGAGCAGCAGCACATAGGACAGCAGCGCTTCTTCGGATCTCACAAAGAAGAATAAAACCGCTCCGGCCGAAAGGAGGGAAAGGATCATCACAAACCCTTTCCTGTTTTCCCTTATCCTTTTCCCGGCTTCCGGCAGCACTGCAGCGGTGATCATGGCCGCCGACAGAGCCCAGGCAAAGGTCCAGCGGTTTGTGACATAGGCAAAGCCGTTTATCATAAAGCCGAAGGCAGGGATCATGGCAAAGACCGACAGCACCGCAAAGCGAAACTTAAGCCGCTTTATCTCCTTATCCTTCTCCTTTGATGAGAAGGCCAGGATAAGTGCCAGGGCGCCTATGACCGTAAAGCCCATAAGTGTCCAGTTTCCCGCCTTCCTTGTCACCATGAGATTGGAGATAAGCTGCATATAGTGCCTGAAGGGGTAAAGAAGAGGAACATATTTCGCTGCCGCAAACCTCTCGGATGAAAACATGACGAAAAGCACCGGTAAGAGCACTGCCGCGCAGAGGAGAAAGGCATTAAGGCCGAAGACCAGAAAGGCGGCAAAGGCCTTTAAGAGATCCCCTGCATACACCGAAGGAGTCTGTGAAACCTCATATCTGTCCTTTTCGAAGCAGATGAACCTGTGGACTATATAAAGCAGGGTAAGCAGGAGCTCCATATAGAAGAAATAGAAATTTGCCGCCGCGGCAGCCGCCGTTGAAAGGATGAAAACCAAGGGCCTCTTCTTATCAAAGATCCTGTCAACCCCGTAGATCATCCAGGGGAAATAGCATACCGGCACCATAAAGATACCGTGCATCAGCCCCAGCACCAGGCCAAAGGCCGCAAAGCAGTAAATAAGCGCCCCCATAAGGGTGTAAAAACGGCTGTGTCCCCTGGAAAGAGACATAAAGGAAAAGCCCAGACCTCCGATATAGGACCGGAGGAAAAAGAGACCGGCGTAAAAGAATTCCATCAATGACAGGGGAACAAAGGCCGAGAGAAGTGTCAGCGGATCCCCGATGGCGTAATAGTGAAGAGTCGTAATGATATCGGAGCCGTAGCCTATGGAAAAATCCCACTTCGGGATATGGAGGCCTCCTCCGGAAAGAAGAGTCCCAATTATCCCCTTTAAGTACTTACTGTAGTAGAGCAGCCCGTTATAATGCTGCTTAAGCCCGTCCTGCTGCCAGATAAAACCCTTGTGATACAGGGGGAAATAAAAGAAGATGATAAGGGAAAAGAAACAGAACAGCACCGTATAGGAAACAAGATAAGCGTACCTCTTCCCCTTAAACCTTTCATAAAATGCTTTTATCCCGCTCATACCGCCTCTTTATTGTAAGTGTAGATAATATGGCAGACCTCCTCCGGAGATAGGGCAGTCCCTATATTCCGGTAATCATCCACATCTTCCTTAGTCTTAAAACCAAATCCGTATGTTACGCCTATAAAAAGGCTTCCCGCCTTTTCGGCCCCCAGAGGATCAAATTCCGTATCTCCCACGAGAACGGCTTCCCCTGTTTCTATACCCCATTTCTCGCAGGACAGGGTTATGGTATCCTCTTTCTTTATGCGGTCATCGGCATCCGTCCCCACAACACTGTCAAAGAGCTCCGCCATGCCGTATTTCTCTACTATCCTTTCAGCCATATCCTGCTTTTTAAGGGTGCAGACCCCTAGAAAAAATCCCTTACCCTTAAGCTCCCTAAGGCTTTCAGTCAGACCGTCGTAGGGATCGCACTCCAGAACGTAGTCCTTTTCCCTGTAATACTTCCTGAAAACACCGGCACAGTAGATAGCCCTGTCAAGGGGCAGGTTATAATAATCCCTGAACCCGAACTGTATGGGAGGACCGATAAAGGTCTCTACCGCCTCGGGTGCTATGGGAGGGAAGGAGAGCTCGGTGCAGGCATCGTTAAGTGCCTTTTCTATCCCTCTCTTTGTATTGAAGAGCGTCCCGTCCATATCCCACAGGACTGCCTTTATCCTCTTATTTTCCATAAGCCGAATCCGTCACAAATTCTATTTCCATCTGTTTCCTTGCTTCCTTTATCACCTTTCCGGTATAGGCATTGAGCCTTATGGCGTAATCTGCCGCAAACTCGTACTCCATTCCCGGATCGGAATAATTCATCCCTCTTTCCGGCACATAGCCGTCAAAGCCCGCCAGAGCCGCCCTTTTCACCCCGGTGGAGAGCAGGAGCCGTAAAAACATGGGCAGGGAATTATCGGGGATCTCAAAGCTCTCGTCAATAAGCCCCGTATAATCGATATTATAATCAAAGCTGTCCTTTGCGGCGGTCACGTTACTGGTGGCTATCACGGGAAGCCGCTCCGCCCCGCTCTTCTTTTCAAGGCCGGAGGAAAGCTGCATATATCTCTTGGAATTCGTAAGGAAAAGCATATCGCTCTTATAATCCCTGGGTATGAAATTAATAGATACCACCAGAGGATGCCTTTCCTCAATGTAGGAAAGGATCCTTTCTCTCTCTTTCCCGATGGAGGGGCCGGGTCCCAGGATAAGCACCTCCGGTTTTCCGGCAAACACCTTCCTTAAGGCCTCTCTGTCCTTCTCATCATTTATGTCGTTTTTCTGATATTCCACATAGAGCTTCTCTATATACTGCCGGTTAAAGGCCAGCCTTTCCTTTTCCTCTATCCTTGAAAGGATCTCGTCCACCTGCTTTACGGACAGGGTCTTCTTCTGCAGGAGGTACTGGGGATATTTCGGGTGGCAGTCATTATCCGCACAGAGGAAATACTGCATCTGGTAACCCCAGGGGGATTTTTCATAGATCTTCATTATCCCCGTATCTATCATCTCAAGGATCTGGCTGGTATGGTAGGAACAGCCCCTGTTCTCGTTTAAGTAGGCGGTAAGGAGCTCTAAAGGACAGTTACCCGCGGACTTTCCCATACCGAAGGCCGAACCGTCAATGATTATATCCCTTTCCGTATCCTCTTCCATAAGGGCAACGGAGTTGGCAAAGGCCAGCTGGAAATTATTATGGGCGTGATAACCGATCTTTATCCCCTTATCCAGTCTTTCGTCTATCAGGCGGAAAATGTGGAGGAGCTGCTTCCTCTCAAGGAGCCCGTAGGTATCCACTATATACATGGCAAAGGGGGAAAGGGAATTTATCTCCTTAACCAGCTCCTTCATTTCCTCATCATCATATCCCGTGACCGATACGGGCTGGGCTCCAACCAGATAACCCTTCTCCTTTAAGGCCCTGCAGAATTCTATGGCCTCGTGCCGGGTCTTCTTCTTTATCATCACCCGTATGCCGTCCAGCTCGGAATCCTTTTTGTCCTTTATCCGGGAAATATCACAGCAGCCGTAGTCTATCATGGCAAAGATCTTTGAGTTACCGTGGCTTAAGCCCTTAAGGATCCTGTCCATCCCTTCGGAATCGGGAGTTATGGTGCGGTCCTCATCAAAAGCCTCCCTTTCATCCAGAAAGCCCGCCTCGATATAATCTATGCCCGCGGAAACGGATCTCTCAAAGAGATTTGCTATATCTCCCTTTCCGAAGCGCCAGTCATTTATGAACCCTCCGTCCCGGAGAGTGCAGTCCAAAAGTGTTATGTTCTTCATTTAATGAGCCTGTTCCTTTATGCTCTCCCTTATGACCTTTATCATCCGTCTCAGCCTGTCTTCATCCTGTCCGGGATAGAGTCCTGTCCAGAAGCTGTCCCTCATTATCCTGTCCGTATTCGAAAGACCGGACACCGTCCGGTAACAGCTCTCATCACCCCTGAATCCGTCAAAGCAGGGATGGCGGACTATATTCCCCGCAAAGAGCATCCTGGTCTGTATCTTCTCCTTTTCAAGGAAGCGGACTATCCTGTTTCTGTCATATCCCTTCCTGACGGTTATAAGGAAGCCGAACCAGGAAGGCTTTGATCCCTCTGTGGCCTCCGGAAGGATCAGTGCATCCTGAAGATCAAGGAGTCCTTCCTTCATGATCTCAAAATTCTCCCTCCTTCTCTTTGTAAAGAAGGGAAGCTTTTTAAGCTGCGCACAGCCGATGGCGGCCTGCATATCCGTGGCCTTAAGGTTGTATCCGAAGTGGGAATAGACATATTTATGGTCGTAGCCCTTCGGCAGCTCCCCGTACTGTCCTTCATATCTCTGTCCGCAGAAATTGTCCACTCCCGGAGGACAGCAGCAGTCCCTTCCCCAGTCTCTTAAAGAGCGCATGATCTTGTTTAGCAGAGGGTCATCCGTATAGACCGCCCCTCCCTCCCCCATGGTCATGTGATGGGGAGGATAAAAGCTGGAGGTGCCTATATCTCCTATGGTTCCCGTAAACTTTTCTTCCCAGTCCATCTCATATAATGACCCCAGGGCATCGCAGTTATCCTCTATGAGCCAGAGGGAGTGGGAAACGCAGAAATCCTTTACAGCCTTTAAGTCAAAGGGGTTCCCAAGGGTATGGGCAAGGAATACCGCTTTGGTCCTTTCGGAAAGGGCACTCTCAAGCGCCGTCACATCTATATTGTATCCCGGGATCGTCACATCGAGAAACACGGGCACTGCCCCGTACTGCACCACCGGAGCGATGGTGGTGGGAAAACCTGCCGCCACCGTAATGACCTCGTCCCCTCTCTTTATCTGCCTTTCCTTTAAGAGGGGACTGGTAAGGGTCATGAAGGCCAGAAGATTCGCGCTGGAACCGGAATTCACCACCGAAACGTATTTTACGCCTAAATACTTTGCGAACTCCCTTTCAAATTCCACTGTATATCTGCCTGCCGTAAGGAAGAATTCCAATGATGAATCCACCAGGTTCACCATTTCCTCCCAGTCGTAATATCTGCCTCCGTAAGGGATCCTGTCTCCCTCCTTATAGGGAATGTCCTTTTTATGATATATCCCGGCATATTCCCTGACGGCCTTAAGTATCTCTTCCCTGGCCTCTTTTTCACTCATATCCTTAAAATCCATATCGTCTCCTGTTAATCCGCTGCTTCCCATTCCGAAACATAGCTGTCCACCTGGCGGAAAAGCTCCTTACGCACATCTCCCCCGCTTAAATACACTCTGCTGAAGAGCACTGTCTGCCTTACGGCCTCCTCCACATTCCATATGCTCTTCCAGCCGAGCTTTTCCTTAATCTTTGTGCAGTCAAGCTTTAAGAACGCGGCCTCGTGAGGCCCCCCTTCATGCCCGGTCACGGTGCTTATATCTCCTCCCCATTCCCTTAAGAAGATCTCCGCAAGGTCAAGGGCGCTCTTAACATCACTTAAGTCCGGGCCCACATTGTAGTAGTCCGCATAGAAAGGGTCATCATACTGTCTCATTGCGATATCCGCATAGACCATTACCGGCTCCATCACATGCTGGAAGGGTCTGGTAGAACCGGGATTGCGGATAAGTATCTTCTCCCCCTTTCCTGCAGCCCTTACGCAGTCAGGTATCAGCCGGTCCGGGGCAAAATCCCCTCCTCCGATGACATTGCCCGCTCTGGCAGTGGAAATACGGGGAGAGTCCTTTTCCGAAAAGAAGGACTTCACGTAGCTGTGGGTCACAAGCTCCGAACAGGATTTGCTGTTGGAATAGGGATCAAAGCCGTCCAGGGGCATATCCTCGGAAAAAGCCGTATCCAGATCATCATTTTTATAGACCTTGTCCGTGGTGACATTGAGCACCGAACGCACACTTGGGGTATTCCGTACGCACTCCATAAGGTTTACCGTGCCCATCACATTTGTCTCAAAGGTGAGCCTCGGCTCCTTATAGGACAGCCGGACTATGGGCTGTGCCGCCAGATGGAAAACGATCTCGGGCTGTACCTCTGCGAATACTCCGGACATTTTATCAAAGTCCCGCACATCTCCGGTTATGGAATCCATATCCTCTTTTAGTTTACATAACTCAAAAAGGGAGGGGTCTGTAGGGGGCTCCAGCGAATAGCCGGTGACCCTTGCTCCTGCCCTTACGAGCAGCGTACTTAAATATCCTCCCTTGAAACCGGTATGTCCGGTGATAAGAACCCTTTTGCCCTTATAAAAAGACAGATCTCTCATTTCCACACCTTCCACGGGGCATCTCCCGATGCCCAGAGCCTCTCCAGCTCCTCCTTTTCCCTCTGGGTATCCATGCACTTCCAGAAGCCTCTGTGCAGGAAGGCCCTGAGCTCGTCGTCATGGGCCAGCTTTTTTAAGGATTCCTTCTCGAATACGGTCTCATCCCCCTTTATATAGTCAAAGATCCCGGGCTCAAAGACCATGTATCCGCCGTTTACCACGCTGGAATCCTTTTCATCCTTTTCCGAGAATTCATGTATCCTTCCCTCTTCACCTATGTCCAGTACGCCGAACCTCTGATCCACCGCAATGGCGGTAAGGGTCCCGATCCGTCCGTGGGATCTGTGGAATTCAAGAAGCTTCTTTATGTCCACATCCGAAACCCCGTCGCCGTAAGTCAGCATAAAGGTCTCATTCCCTATATAATCCCGGACTCTCCCTATCCTGCCGCCGGTCATGGTCCGCAGTCCCGTATCCACAAGGGTCACCTTCCAGGGCTCCGCATAATGGTTATGGACCTCCATACTGTTCTGTGACAGATCAAAGGTCACATCCGAGGAGTAGAGATAATAATCGGCGAAAAACTCCTTTACCAGGTGCTGCTTATAGCCTAAACAGATAATGAATTCATTGAAACCGAAATGGGAATACTCCTTCATGATATGCCAGAGAATGGGCTTTTCCCCTATCTCTATCATGGGCTTCGGCTTTAAGTGGCTCTCTTCGGAGATCCTGGTGCCCAGCCCTCCCGCAAGTATTACAACCTTCATACTCTGATACCTGTCGCTCCTTTTTTCCTTATTTATACCATGGGCCTGAAAGAGGGATCCTCTATCATCCTTGTGACCTCATCAAATTCCACGGGCCTGCTGTAATAAAAGCCCTGGGCTATATTACAGCCCATTTCCATAAGGGCCTTTCCCTGTTCCACCTTCTCCACTCCCTCGGCGATGACCGAGAGCCCGAGTCTCTTTGCAATGTTCAAAATGCTCTCTATAAGGATCTTCGATCTCGTGTCTCCGGGAAGCATGGAAACAAAGCTCTTATCTATCTTTATGGCATCCACGTCTATATTGTGGATCAGTGACAGGGATGAATAGCCTGTACCGAAATCATCCACTGATATATGCATCCCCCGGGATTTCAGGGTCCGGACAAAGTTCATAAGTCTTTCATATTCGTTCTCCCTGACACTTTCGGTTATCTCTATCTCCATGTCATCCGGGAGCAGGCCGAACTCATCTATGGTGGCCATTATCTTCTCCTCTATCCCCTCCACAAAAAGGTTTTTCCTGGAAAAATTTGAGGAAACCCTTGGGGGATTAAGCCCCATATTCTTCCACTGCCTTACGGCGGAGCAGGTCTCGGCGAAGATCGCCATGTCCAGATCCTGTATCATGGAATTCCTGTCCAGCACGGGGATAAACTTATCGGGATAGATTGATCTTCCCTCGTGTATCCACCGGCAGAGAGCTTCAAAACCCACAAGCTCCCCTGTGCGCATATTTACCTTCGGCTGGAAAAAGGCATGGAATTCATGCTTCTGCAGGGAAGGACGGAACATGGACATCACATTCCTGCCGGTCTTTACCGTATCCTCCAGCTCGGAATCAAAATATACCACACTGTCCCTTATTTTTGCTTTTGCCTGTTCACAGGCCGCAGAAGCATCTCCCAGTCTTTCGGGGAAGGATGCCTGCTGACCCTCCTTCAGCTCGGATATCCCTATCCACGGCGAAACGCTGAAGGTGCGTCCCGGTGCGGATTTAAGGTTTGAGATAAGCACACTCCGCATCTTCTCCAGTACTAATCCCACGTTTTCCTTCCGGATGAACAATACGAAATTGTCTCCCCCCAGACGGCAGACTCCCTCGTTATCATCATCCACAAAGCGGCATATCTTTCTGGAATACTGTATTATGGCCTCATCCCCGGCCTTGGCTCCCGCTGCGTCATTGACATTTCTGAAATTCTGCAGGTTCACCCTTAAGAGAAGGAGCTCATGGGGGTCAACTGTCCTCGTTACTTCCCTGTATTTTTTCGCGATGGAAACAATATTCGGTATTCCCGTAAGGGCATCGGAGTTTTCCGAATAGTCGATAAGCTTCCTCATATTACGTCTGCTTACAAGAACATAAATGAGGTCGGAAAAGAAGCGCAGCTGCTCCTTATCCACATCCTCCTCCCTTATGCCTCTCTTAAATTCCATAAAGGCGTTTATATAGTTTTCCCCATTCCGGAAATAGGGAAAGTGGAGCCTGTATTCGGTCCTCTCCCCCTCATCATAGACTATGGTCCTCTCTCCCTCGCTCATCTCATCCCGGGAGACCACATCCGTAAAGCGGCTTCCCAGGTCATACTCCTCCCCGGGTTTCCTGTCAAAGAACATTCTGGAAATGCCCAGACTCCTGCAGGCCTCACCGTAGCCTTCCTTTTCGGTCTTTCCCCCGTCAGCGCCTGATATAAGGCGGTTAAGGCTTTCGAAAAACTCCCGGTCAGCCTGCATGCTTTCCCCCCTTTGCACCGCCAAGACTTGCGGAATCAAGGATGTTGGTATCAAATGTAAAGGTGAGATTTCTCTCGGTCCGCACCCGTTTTAACGCGATCTCTATCATCCTGCTCAAAAGCTCCTTGTAGGAGATCCCAAGGCTCTCCCACAGATAAAAGGAAAGGGATCCGGGTATGGTATTTATCTCATTGAAATAGAGCTGTCCGTCGGAGCCGTCGATCATAAAGTCTATCCTGGCAACGCCGCTGCAGCCAAGGGCCTTAAAGCTCCTTACCGCAAGGTCGCGGATCCTGTCCCGGAGCTCGGAGGGTATCTCTGCAGGGATCTTTCTGGAAACGGAGGCCATGCCCTTTGAGCCGCTCTTTCCCGCGTTGCTCACGTATTTGTCCTCGTAGCTCAATATGTCCTTCGTATGGAGAGGCTCCTCGCATTCCGAAGCTATGGCCTCATTTTCATCCCCCAGCACGGCGCAGTTTATCTCACGCAATTCCTTTATGGCTCTTTCACAGAGCACCCTTGTGGCATATCTGAAGGCGTCATCCAATGCAGTGATAAGCGCGTTTCTGTCCGAAGCCACATTTATGCCCACGCTGGAACCGGTATTTACGGGCTTTATTATAACGGGATAGGAATACTTTTCCTCGATCCTGCTTACCAGCTTATCCGTATCCTCATAATCCGACAATGTGTAGACCGAAGCCGGTAGCAGAGGTATATCCGCTTCCTTAAGTATGGCCTTCATGATATATTTATCCATTCCCACTGCCGAAGCGGTCACATCACAGCCCACAAAGGGAACCCCTATGGTCTTAAGATACCCCTGGAGCGCTCCGTCCTCCACGTTTGTGCCATGGACCACCGGAAAAACAAGATCCGTCTCTATCCCCTCATTCTTCTTAAACAGCTTCTGAGGATAGGGGATCAGCCTCACGCTTCCCCGGTCGTTGACCATTATGACCCTTTCGGACCTCTTTATAAGCCCCGGAAGATCCTTATAGGACTCCATCTTTCCTATATCTTCACCTATGTACATGCAATTATCCTTGGTCATATATACCGGGGTTACATCATATTTTTCCCGGTCAATGTTCATATATGCCTGTATCCCGGAGATCACGGACACCTCATGCTCCACGCTTTTTCCGCCAAAGACAAGTGCTATACGTAACTTCATTTCAAAAGCTCCTTTTTTACTCAATAATTATCCGGCAGATCATTTTCAAGAAGGATATATTTATGTCCCTCATCCTTTATGCCGTAAGCATGGGAAAGCGCATCCTCAAGCCTTTCAAAAACCTTAAGCTTTCCTTCGGGAAAGCTCCTGCTCCTTATCCCTTCCGCTATGGGCCTTGTGTGCTTTTCACCCACCAGGATTATATAGTCGCAATGCTCCGCCGCATAGGTTCCGAACTTGTAATTATATTCCTCTTCCTTTTCCCCAAGCTCCACCATTCCCGGAGTTATCAATATCCTTATGCCCTCAAACATAGCAAGGGTTTCGACGGCTGCTTTAGAGCCTGCGGGATTGGAATTATAAGCATCATCGATCAGAGTGATATTGCCCTGGTCCCTGATCTGCATCCTGTGCTCAACGCTCTCTATCCTTCTTACGGGTATCTTTAATTCCTTTAAGGGAATACCGTTCATGTTCGCTACAGCTATGGCGCCGAGAACGTTTATCACGTTATGGGCTCCGATAAGCTTCATCCGGAACCTCTCCTCCTCATTGTCCGGAGTCACCACGGTGAATTCCGTTCCCAGATTTGAAAGGCTGATGTCTTTTGCCCTGTAGCCCTTTATGTCCTCCGATGTGCCGTAGAGCACCGCTCCCGGATACAAGGCCGCTTTTTCCCTTATGATATCATTATCCCCGTTTAAGAAGATATTTCCCCTTCCCCTTACCGCATCTGCCAGTTCAAACTTGGTATCCACGATATTCTCAATGGAATGGAAGGTCTCCAGGTACTGTGGCCCCACAGCTGTGATCACTCCCTCATCCGGCGGGAAGAGATCGCAGATCTCCTTTATCTCCTTAACCCTTCTCGCCCCCATTTCGCAGATAAAGATCTCATGGGAGGGCTTCATATGCTCTCTTATGGTCCTGGTGATCCCAAGGGGTGTATTGAAATTGCCCGGCGTCACCAGAACATCATACCGTGCTTTAAGGAGAGTCTCCAGATAGTATTTTACGCTGGTCTTGCCGTAGCTTCCCGTAACCCCGATGACCTTAAGGGATGGCATACTCCTTAGGATCCGCCTGGCATCATTGATATAATGGCGGCTGATCATGGTTTCCAGAGGGTGGTTTATGATATTCGCTCCTATCACAAGCAGGGCCTGAAGAGCGGTTACCATCATAAAGACCCCGTTCAAAGGCCTTATGCCCCAGAACATGAACACAGCCGCAGGAACAGCCGCGCTTAAAAGGATGATGACAGCCATCATCCTCTTTACCCTGGGGGTAAATACCAGCTTCTTTTTGTTATTAAGCCTCCTTAATGCCCTGTAATCCCATATATCCATAAACAGGGTAAGGAGGATAAGTATATCCAGAAAGACCGGGGCGAAAAACAGCCTTACCAGCCCAAGAGCAGCTCCGAAAACAAGAAGCCACTGCTGCCTTATATTCTTTCCAAGCCAGCGGATATGCTCATCATTCTTATATCCGTTCAGCTGGAACATATGCATATTATGCCTCATAACGAGGAAGGTCGCATATATGGCCATAATGGCCGTTATCACAGTCAGAACCCTCATAGGTTAAAAAATGCCCTCAAAACACTGCGAAACTTCACCGGCTGTTCCAGAAAAGCATAATGTCCGCAGCCTTCAAGCACCACAAGTCCCGCATTCGGGATCCTTTCCTCCATTATCTTCGCATCCCTCATGGGAGTGGCGGTATCCTTATCCCCCCAGATGAGCAGCGTCTCCTGCTTTATCTCCGGAAGGAGGTGCGTGAGATCCTCATTTACCGCCAGCACCAGGCACTGTCTCATTATGGGAGACGCCTTCCTGTAATCCTCGGACCCCTGCCTCATCTTCCAGTCCTCGACGATATCCGGGAAGAGGAAATTGAATATTCTTAAGTAAAACAGCTTCTTAAGTATCTTATACTGTCTTATCTTTATCTTCTGCATAAGAGTCCTCTCCGGCAGCACTCCCGCACTGTCCATAAGGACCACCCTGTCTGTCGTAAAGGGCAGCTCCCTCCCGGAAAGGAGCTTTATTATCATCCTTCCGCCGTAGGAATGCCCTATAAGATCCGCTTTCTTTATCCCAAGCTTCTCCATGAAGCGGCAGAAAAAACCGGCATATCTGTCAACGTTCCAGGCTTCCCCCGGCTCATCGCTCTTACCGAAGCCCGGAAGATCGAGCTGTATGACCCTGTACTCCGGAGAAAGGGCCGCAGCCACGCTGTCGTAAACGGACATATCCGTTCCCCAGCCCTGGAGCACCACCGCAGTTCTGTCCCCTTCACCGCTTATCTTATAGCATGTATTTATCCCGTCGATCTCAGTGAACATTCCTGCCCCACAACATTTAGATAATATTCTTTCCTATTATACCAGATATTCTCGTATTTGTAAGGTCTTTGTAATACACTTCCCGCGAAATCGCGACTAAACGCTCACTTTTTTATTGCGGTATCGTAGAACAGGACAGGCGTTTAGTGTATAATCGGAGCAGGACGGGCGTTTAGTGTATAATCGGAGCAGAATAGGCGTTTCGCCGGTGCCGGGCAGGCACGTCACCGGTATTACCGGTCCGGCGGACGGGTTTCCATCCGGGAAAGGGACATGTCAGAGCTGCCTGCA
>JAFVEU010000011.1 GCA_017475845.1 Lachnospiraceae bacterium
GAGCGTATGACATTTGTCATGGCTATCTTTAGTAGATCCGCTGCCGTGCCCTGTATTGGTGCATTCATAGCCACCCTTTCGCCAAAGGATCTCTGGGCAAAGACAGGACTCTTAAGCTCCGGCACCGGACGCTTTCTGCCGAAAAAGGTAAGGGCATAGCCGTTTTTCTTTGCAAAATCGATAAGTGAATCAAGATAATCCTTCACATCCGGATATGTCATGAAATATCTGTCTATATACTCTTTGGCCTCTGTCCTGGAAATGGACAGATCCTGCGAAAGCCCGAAGGAACTGATACCGTAAACTCTACCGAAATTCACCGCCTTGGCGTTCCTTCGAAGCTCCGGAGTCACCTCGTCAAGGGGCACGTTAAAGACCTGGGAAGCGGTTATGGCGTGTATATCCTTTCCCTCGTTATATGCTTCGATAAGCTTTTTATCACCTGAAAGTGAGGCGAGGATACGGAGCTCTATCTGGCTGTAATCGGCATCTATAAAGGAAAATCCCTCCTTCGGGATAAACACCCTGCGGAAAGCCCTTCCCTCCTCGGTACGGACCGGTATGTTCTGTAGGTTGGGATCCGCTGAGCTGATCCTGCCTGTGGCTGTAACAGTCTGGTTAAAGGTGGAATGGATCCTTCCGTCCTCCTTTATGAATGGCTGCAGCCCATCGGCATAGGTTGCCTTAAGCTTGGCATAGGTCCTGTATTTCAATACATCCCGGACAAATGGATATTTCGGAGAAAGCTTTTCCAGCACATCGGCAGATGTGGAATAACCGGTCTTGGTCTTTTTCCCGCCTTCCATTCCCATCTTTTCAAAAAGTATCTGCCCCAGCTGCTTCGGGGAATTGATATTAAATTCTTCCCCTGCAGACTCATATATACTTCCCTCCAGAAGCCTTATCTTTTCTCCAAGTTCCTCACTGTATCTTTCAAGTTCACCCGCTTTTACCCTGATACCCTCTTTTTCCATAAGGGCAAGAGCAAAGGTAAGGGGCATCTCGACCTTAAAGAGCAGCTCTTCCATGCCCTTCTCCCTGACTTCCGAAAGAACATTCTCTCCCCTGTCAAAGGAAAAAGCGGCCGCAAGTCTTATATCCCCGGGGATATCATAACTGTTCCTTAAGGGATCAAGGAGATATTCCATGACTTCCATATCGAAGATCTTTTCGGAGTAGGCATCGTAAACATGACCGTACTGCTCCTTTAACCCTGTGGTAAAGATCCTTCCTGCAGCTCCGCTTATCAGAGAGTTTAAGTGGGCTTTTAAATACATGGGAGAAACAAAACCGTTCAGGCCTATATAGACGGAGCGTCCATTCCACTTGAGGGCAACTGCACAGATCTCCCCCGTGTCTTTGTCGATCCCGACACCCATCCCCACTCTGTCAGCATTCTTCACCGAGGCAAAGATCTCTTCCACAACCCCCAGATCTTTTTCCTCCGTAAATTCCTTAATGCCGGAATCCCTGTCTTCCTCTGCCATGGTCCCGAATCTGGGATAAAGGGATCTCAATTCCAGCTCCTTTACGGCAGCGAAGGCTTTTTCGGTATATAATCCCTTAAATTCTGCCTCTTCCGGCGTAAGATCTATGTCCGCATCCGTCTTTATCGTAGCCAGAGTCTTTGAAAGCACCGCCATCTCAAAGTTATCCCTTAAGGATTCCCTTATGCTCTTTTTGCTTATCTCTTCAATATGTTCCTTTAATACATCGATATTACCGTATTTTTCCAGGAGCTCCGTGGCAGTCTTTTCCCCGATCTTCGGAACTCCGGGTATATTATCCGAGGAATCCCCCATAAGGGCCTTTAACTCGATTATTCCCTTTGGCTCTACCCTGTATTCCTTAAGTACATCCCCTGGATAGAACATGGAGATGGTGGTCTCGCCTTTAGCGGTTCTGGGAAGGATAAGCTTGATATTCTCCGTGACAAGCTGGAGCAGATCCCGGTCTCCGGAAACAATCGAAACCTCATAACCTCTGCTCTCCCACTTTTTTGAAACCGTACCCAGGATATCGTCAGCCTCTATTCCCGGGCAGGTTATAACAGGCACTTCCATGTCCTTAAGCAGTGACTGGAGAAGGGGCACCTGGCTTTTCAGGTCCTCCGGGGCAGGCTTCCTTGTTCCCTTATAAGCTTCAAACATTTTATGTCTGAAGGTGGGAGCCGAAGTATCAAAAGCCACTGCCAGATAATCCGGCTTTTCGCTGTCGATTATCTTCTGGACTATATTAATGAATCCGAGGACAGCGCCGGTATGGACTCCTGAGGAATTCTTCAGATCCGGCATTCCGTAAAATGCCCTGTTTATAATGGAATGACCATCTATCATCAATAGTTTTCCCGACATATTAACCCACCATCATAAGGACCAGCTGTACTGTCCCGAAAATTCCCATAGCCACAACAAATAGAACAGCACTGGTCTTAAGCCTGTCGATCATCAATACATGCTGTTCCGACTGATAAAGCCTCTCTTCAAGCTCAGCCTTTAAGTTAAAGTCCTGTCCTGATTCCAGCAACTTAAGGCCCTCATAAAGGAGATATCTGATCTCCAATTCGTCCATGCATTCAGGACAATCCTTCAGATGCTCGATAAGAAGCTTTGTATCATTTTTATCAAGCTTGTCTTCAAGATAGGGCTGCAAAAAGTCTTCCACATCCTTGCAGCGTATCTCTTTCTTTTCTTTCTTCATAACCTGTCTCCCGGAAACGTCTTCCGGATCTCATAGGACGTTTGCCGGGCACAAATCATTTTACCCAAATCCCGGGGATAATACAACAGGATTTTATCCGCCAAAGCTTTCAAGAAGCCCCAGGCAACCCTTATAGATATCCTGATAAGCCTTTTCAAAATCCCTTGTATACCAGGGATCCTCGATCTTTGCATCGGGAGAGTCGGTGTACTCCATGAGATAATGGATCTTACCCATGGGATCATCCCCCAGGATCCGTTTCAGGTAATACATGTTTTCCTCATCCATTCCGATTATCAGATCGTATCTGTCATAGTCTCCACGCCTGATCTGCTTTGCCCTGTGGTTTCCTATTGGCACGTTATGCATCCTAAGTGTCCTCTCCATAGGCGGATATACCGGATTCCCTATCTCTTCCGTGGAAGTAGCCGCCGAATCCGAAAAATACTCAGATTCATCCCCCCTCTCCTTCACCATCATGTTAAAAATATACTCCGCAGAAACAGACCTGCAGATGTTGCCGTGGCAGATAAATAAGACTTTTATCGGCATTTCTTACCTCCAAAACCGCATCAAATTGCTTCAGTTTGCCAAGCTGCTAAAGCTTCAGTCATTTTACAGAAAATCGGGCCAAATGGCAAAGTCGCGCAAAGTGTGGCAAATCTTGGCCGTGAATCGTAGTCAAAACGTAGTTTTTTATCGGGCAAAATACTACTTGCGCCCCGGCGTGGGTGCATTTCAATTTGCCGTGGGTGCATTTTCCGTGGGTGCACTTTTGCACCTATGCACCCACGATAGGAAGATTATCTTCCGGTATAATCGACAATCACTCATTAAGTGAAGGCAATACTTTTTGCTCAATAAATTCAACTCTGTCAAAGATTCTCGGCTTAAATGTACC
>JAFVEU010000130.1 GCA_017475845.1 Lachnospiraceae bacterium
ATCCAGCCCGGTTTCATCTTTAAGGTTAAATGAAAAAGAAATATTTAGATCAGTCTGGGCTTTATTGACGTATTTGTATGTGGCAGCATCATCAAAGGTGACTCTGTCAGACTTCGTCCCTTTATTATCCCTGTCTGTAATGCCCCAGTCCGATATCGGGTATTTATCGTTTTCTCCAAGGGATGCAATATTCTCAAAATCTTTCCAGGAGGTCTTAGTATGTTCAACTCCATCCGAACTTGTAATAGTAATCCCCGATTCATCATCAGTTCCATTTCCATATATGCTTATCCAATATTTGTAATCAAAAGCATCCTTATTTGCTTCTGTTACTCTTAAAGCGTTTACATCGAATAAATCCAGGGCTTTTCCTCTCTCAACTTCAGAGGTTGTGATATCCCAGGAATTCCTTGTGTTAAGTTGCCTGGCGTTAATGCCGTTAATAACATCCTCAAGATTGTCCCCATCATTTACCTCGAAGCTTATGATCTGATCCCTGAACTGGAATGAGAAATCGCCGTTATTATTCTTTTCTTTTATACCAATATCTTTCCAGGAGGCGGCAAAAATATCATTCACGTACACCCCTTTGCCGTCCGCTGACCAATAATTCCTGCGTGTTATCTGGTAAAGCGGATCACCGGCCTTTACATGGAGTTCTACGTACTCACCCTTATAATCGTAAAAACTGACCTGCTGGTCTTTTGCAAAAGTTTTCCCATCGGAAGAAATATCTATCCCCATTTCACTCCAGTTATGACGCACGTCGTTCAGTTCTATTCCTCCATAAGAAATATCACCGCCCCTAAGGCCATTACTAAATATCTTCATAGGTTCGCCCTGGCTTCTGTAAGTAACCTCCTTAACGACACCACTGTATATTTTTCCGTATTCATCTCCTGCTGTCTGATCCGGTCTCTCATCATAAATCACAAGTATATTGCTATTTGTAGGATCCTTCTCGTAAATGCTGTAGTGATCCTGTGGTTTTCCCCCAGTAGCCTCAACAATTCTGTCTATCAGTTCAGAAGCATTTGAAACCCCAAAGGTTCCCACGGTATATGTATAATTTTCGTTTCCCACCAAAGTATGGTCTGATGAAGATGAATCGAAGGTGACACAATAGTTATTGGTACAGGTACAGCATGTTGAAAAAAATCCTGTTCCGTCAAGGCTTGAGATATCAGAAAAGTCAACACCGGAAAAATCAATATAACTCGCACTCTTATAAGTCACACCTTCCTTGGAAAAAGTATTAGACATGTGCCCCGAGGATTGGGAAACGGAATCAAGAGAAGCTCCAGGAGGGAACTTCGAACTTGTTTTAACCAAAGAAGTACTGTTTTCATCATAGTCCCTGACAACTGAGACACCCGGGGTATAAGGAAGCCTAAATATATATGTTTCATTGAATTTTGCAGTCTTAAGTATTCTGTTGGTTTCTTCTTTTAGTTCCTGTATCTCATTGTCAATATCCATCCTGTCAGAAGCTGAATTTGTCCCATTAGCTGCTTTTATGGAAAGCTCATTCATACGATGAAGCATATCCACGACTTCATTCAAATATCCATCAGCGGTCTGACAAAAGCTAATCCCATCCTGAATATTATCAGCTCCCTGCCTTAATCCACGTATCTGTTTCCGCATTTTCTCTGAGATGGAAAGCCCAGCGGCATCGTCCGAAGCCCTGTTGATCTTATAACCGGAAGACAGCTTTTCAGCAGATTTTGCTTTGTTATTTGTGGTTATCCCAAGCTGTCTGTTTGTAAACATAGATGGAAGATTATGGGCAACTACATTCATTATTGTATCTCCTTCTGTATCTACTTATAATTGTCCCCTCAATCCTTTATATCGGAAAAAAAGAAAAATACTTTAGTTATAGCTAATAAATATTTGTAATGGCTCATTAAAAATTTTCTGATCGAAAAGTACCTTTAGTTAATAATCATGTTGGGGTTTATTACAGGAGGTGCGGCATGTCAGGTCTGGATTATAAACGGATAGGGAAAAAGATGCGGGACAAAAGGCTTTCGCTCGGATTAAAGCAGGAATATGTGGCAGAAAAACTGAATGTGAATCCAAGCCATATATCAAACATTGAGTGCGGCAGGGCACATCCCTCCCTTGCGATTTTAGTGAAAACCGCTGAAATTTTTAGATGCAGTGTGGACTGCTTTCTGGATGATGAATACCGTTATACACCTGATAATCCGGCGGGGCTTGAAGAACGGATAAGCCGCCTTTTGCTTAATAAAAGCGATGAGGAAAGGGAAAAAGCCTTGAAAATCCTGGAGCTGCTGTAATCCTCTTGACCAAAGACACCCCTGATAGTAAAATGAATAAAAGTAAATGAAAGTAAAAAAGAATAGACAAGAATAAAAGAGAATAAATAAAAGTAAAGGTGAGTGAAAAATGGAACGGCATTTTTATTTCCAGCCGGCCTTTGGAAACAGGCCGGAGAAGATAGTCGGACGGGACGGTGAGCTGTATTCTGTATTAAATGGTCTGAAGGAACCGGTCGGATCAAGGAACCGGTGCATTCTTTTCCTGGGACAAAGGGGGATGGGAAAGACCGCAATGCTCCTTGAAATAGCAGACAGGGCGAGAACAGAAGGCTATATACCCGCAAGGGTAACTGCACATGAAGGAATGCCACAGTCCATAATTGAACAGATACAGTTTAACGGATCCCAGTTTTTTAAGGATGAAAAGCGGCATCTGTCCGGGATAAGCGCCGGAGCCCTGGGATTCTCTTTCGGGCTCACTTTTTCGGACGAGGCAAAACAGCAGTATGGGTTCAGGACAAAGATGTCCCTACTGTGCGACAGGCTTGAAGAAAAAGGAAAAGGTGTTCTTAGTCTTATAGACGAAGTGCATACCTCGCCTGCAATGAGGGATGTGGCATCATCATTCCAGGAGCTTGTGGGAGACCGGAAGAATATCGCCATTGTAATGGCCGGTCTTCCTTATGCTGTTTCAAGCATACTGAATGATGAGGTGCTTACTTTTCTGAACAGGGCTGATAAGGTAGAACTTGGCGCGATTTCCTGTTCCGCCATAAAAGCATATTATGAAAATGCTTTTAGGGAAATGAAAATAAAGTGCCCGGATGAAATTCTTGATGAGGCTTCCGAAGCAACGCACGGTCTTCCCTATTTCATGCAGCTCCTCGGCTACTACCTGACTGAATACTCTGGAGACAGATCTGTCATTGATGAATCTGTGTTTAATAAAGCCAGAACATCTGCCGAAAAAGATATGGATGATAATGTATTTAAGCCGGTCATTTCACCCCTTTCCAATAATGACAGGGCATTCCTTAAAGCAATGGCAGAGTGCTCCGAACCGGCAACAACCGAGGAGCTGAAGAATTGGCTTGGAAATAAGGGCTCTTCTATCCAGACATACAGAAAAAGGCTTATTGAGGCAGGAATTATCGAAACTCCCCGCCGCGGGGAGCTGACCTTTGCCATTCCTTATTTCAGGGAATATCTGCTGAAATCAGAGTAATCCTGAAAACAAGACACTGAATATGTTTTCTAATGCAAAGCCACGCGGGACATAAGCGTTTTATGACGCCTATGTCCCGCGTGAAAATTATCCCGGGTAAATTTATACCTTACCTCTTCAGATTGATAAGCTCTTCAAGCATGGAGTCTGAAACCGTTATGATACGGGAGTTGGCCTGGAAGCCTCTCTGGGTGGTGATCATGCTGGTGAACTCGCTGGAAAGGTCCACGTTACTCATTTCCAGCTCTCCGGAAGCATAGGAACCGCCGTTTGCCGTAACATCACCGAGAATGGCGTCACCGGAGTTCATGGTCGCATTGTAAAGGTTGTCACCTGTCTTCTCGAGACCGGAAGCATTGGAGAAGATAGCGGAAGCGATCTGTCCGAGGAGCTTGGTCTGTCCGTTGGTGTATGCGCCGGTGATCTTGCCGTCAACACCGATGGAGATGGAGCTCAGCTTACCTACCGACCATCCGGAGCCTTCGGTGGTGTCAACTCCGCCGTTGCCTCCGTTAACCGTAGAGGTACCCTTATTGTCGATATTCTGCATTGTTGTGGTATCAACCTCCACGTTTTTTGTAAAGGCATCCGTGGGAATGCTCCTTATCTGGTCTGCGGGATCGCCTGTGGCACCGGGATCCTCTATGATACCCAGAAGGGAGTGAAGATTCAGATTGAATCCGGCATTGGAAGTATTGGAATCCGCCGTGGTGGAAACAAAGGCACCGGTCTTGGTATCAAACTTTACGTCGATATAAGCCGTTCCGGGATAGCCGGTGTCGGTCTTATCATTCGTGGCTGTAAGGGAATTCCCTCTTTCAGCTGTGTCGCCGCTGTTCAGCATTCTTGAGAAGAATTTGATCTTGGCTAAAGCGTAATCGGTATCGGACTCTCCGCCGGCTGTATCCTGATCTCTGAAGATGGTGTCACCGTTGGAATCGATCATATCGGAAACAGCCAGCTTGTACTGTCCCTTAACGGGCTCCTGTGCATCGTTCAGCTTGGGAAGGATCTTGTACTTAACAGTATATCTGTAACCCTCATTATCATAGAGCTTCATATCGATAACCTGGCCTGCGTCCTGGGTAAGGGCATCGGAATTGGCATCCAGGATACCTGTGATGTAGCCCTTGCTGGTAGCGTCAGGATCGGAAACCTTGTTGGCAGGGCTCATGATCTTTAATGCGACTAAAGAGCTGGTATTTATCTGCTGAACACCGTTATTGTCCGTTACTCCGTAGCCCATAACGGTGTAACCGTTACTGGACATGCAGAGGGTACCGTTGGCGTCTACCGTAAAGGCACCGGACCTGGTGTAGAACTGCTGTGAACCGTCGGAAACCACAAAGAAGGAATCTCCGTTGATACGGATATCAAAGGGGTTACCTGTTGTCTCGGCACTTCCTGCGCCCGTTACGTTTGAGTAGATCGAGCCTGTGCTGACACCGAGACCGATCTGCTGGGCATTCACACCCGCACGGCCCGTATTGTCGTTGGGGCCGGAAGCATTGGCCTTTGTCTGGTAAACCAGATCCTGGAAGGTCACATTGCTGGTCTTGTATCCAACTGTGTTAACGTTAGCTATATTGTTACCGATTACGTCCATCTTTACCTGATGTGTCTTAAGTCCCGCAACTCCGGAAAAAAGTGATCTCATCATAAGGCATTTACCTCCTTTATGCTCCTCCCGGGAGCATTGCCTGTCAGGCGATTACCGCGCCGTCTATATTACTGAAAACCTTGTCTTTTGATTCGTCCGCATCCATTGCCGTTACCACCGTACTGCTCTCCGTGTTAACTATGAATGCCAGATTGTCTATCATTACCAGGGAATCGTTTATCCCTTTTTTCTCTGCCCTTTCCATTCCGTCCGAAAGCCGGTTCAGCTGGCTCGTGCTTAAGGAAATATTCCTGTCCGAAAGCCTCTGCGCCGCATGCTTTGAGAATTTCAGCCCGAAGCTCTCGCCCTGCTTGTCCGTAAGCACTTCTGCGAAGCTTCTTACTCCGGCCTGAGGCTCCGGAGCGCTCTTGCTGCCGTTAAGCCTGTACCGTTCTGTCAGCTCTTCTATGGAAGGGTATGAACCTATGTTCTTATTTACCATTGCCATATCAAACTCCTTTTCCCTGCCTTAAGCATCATTCCTTTGATGCGTATCGTCCGTTCCTCACGATCCTGCGGCAGATGAAGCTGCACCGGTTATATCAATGCCATATCCCTTATAGAGCTCTGCATAAGCCCTGATCCCGTTCTGAAGATCCGCCGAGAGGAAGGTCCTCTGATACTCGGACATTCCTGTGTATGCACCGTAGAGAGCCTTAAGCTGGTCGGTGTACTGGGATGCATTGGCAGCCGTTATGTTGTTGATCCCGGGAAGCTTTCCGAATGCTGTCGCCCACTCTCCAGAGAGAGCAACCGCATCCGCATAGTCTGCGTCGTAAACCTCCTTCACCTCCGAAAGCTCATATAAGGTATCGTTTACTGAAACCTTAACACTGGATCCGGAAACCGATACGTAATCCACCTTGCCGGTAACCTCGCTTACGGCTCCGGTGGTCTCATTGGTGGTCTCCACCCTTACAAGGGATCCTA
>JAFVEU010000131.1 GCA_017475845.1 Lachnospiraceae bacterium
CGAGACCGGATACCCTCTGGATCCCGCCACAGGAGAGGTTCTCGATCCCGTAACCCTGCTGCCCGTAAATCCGGGAGGCGGAAACGAGTACGTCCCCGAAGAAGAGGAAGAAGAACACGACGCCTGATTTGCTAAAAGTTCGGGGATGATTTATACTGTTTGTTCAGAAACCTGCTGTTTCCGGACGGCAGATCTGTTGAAAGGAGCATTTCCCGGAATGGTTTTGAATATAGTTATACATCTGGCAGCTGCCTTTGTATTGACTGTTGTGTTGGGGTTTTTCCTTCTTCCGGCTTTAAGGAAGCTGAAGGCTGCACAGGTGGAAAGGGAAGAAGGACCCGAATCCCATAAAAAGAAGACCGGCACTCCCACCATGGGAGGCATCATGTTCCTTCTTGCATTTGCGGTGCTGACCATTCCCGAAGCCATGAAATACAGGGCGTCGATCCCTGTTATCATTGCAACTCTCGGTTTCGGCGCCGTGGGCTTTATAGACGACTTTATAAAGGTTGTGATGAAGCGGAATCTGGGCCTCAGGGCCTGGCAGAAGCTGGTACTGCAGCTTGCGGTGTCCCTTGTTACCATCTGGTCTGTTTCGGCTTTTACGGAGGTTACCTTTGAGGTACTGCTGCCTTTTTCCTCCCTGTTCACAGCGGACGGCGCGGGGGTATATGTGAATTTCGGCATCTTCACCGTTCCCTTCCTGATCTTTGTGCTTCTGGGGACCACCAACGGCTCCAATTTCACCGACGGTCTGGACGGGCTCTTAAGCTCCGTTACCATTGTCATTTCCATATTCTTAGCCTATATATCATCGAATCTCGCCATCAATGTCACCATGGCTTCCGTGGTCATGGCGGGGGCGCTCTTCGGTTTTCTGGTATATAACCATCATCCCGCCAAAGTCTTTATGGGGGACACCGGTTCCCTTGCCCTTGGGGCCTTTGCGGCCACATCCATGATAATGATGAAAATGCCCCTCTTTATCCTTTTTGCAGGGGTTATCTATTTTGCTGAGGTGCTTTCTGTCATAATTCAGGTGCTTTATTTCAAGGCTACAAAGGGAAAGCGCTTCTTTAAGATGGCTCCCATCCACCATCACTTTGAGCTTTTGGGATGGAGCGAGAATAAGGTGGTGACCGTGTTTACCATAGTCACCTTTGTGGGATGTTTTCTGGCTGTTTTGCTGGTATAGATCCGGGCTTTGCCTGAGGAGGATAAGGAAAGATTATGGAAAGAACCTATACAGATAAGAACTGCCTGGTCATTGGGGCAGGAAAGAGCGGAAAGGGTGCGTCCCGGCTTCTTCTTGATGAAGGCGCAAAAGTCACCCTTTTTGATGAGAACGAGAAATGCGATACGGATGCTGTCCGTCTCGAATTCGGAAAAGATGAAAAAATAAACGTGATAAAGGGAAAGCTTCCTTCAGAGGTGAAGGAGAAAGCGGATCTTGCGGTGCTGAGCCCGGGGGTTCCCCTGGACAGCCCTCTGGTACTTGAGCTGAAGGCTGTAGGGATCCCTATCACCGGAGAGATAGAGCTGGCATACAGTGTCAGCCGGGGGGATCTGTTAGCCATAACCGGCACCAACGGAAAGACCACTACCACAACTCTTCTGGGGGACATAATGAAGAATTATGCCGAAAGCACCGGAGGAAACAGAAAGGTCTTTGTGGTGGGAAATATCGGGGACCCCTATACTCTTTATGCACATGAGACCGATGACAGCAGCATTACCGTTGCGGAGATAAGCTCCTTCCAGCTGGAGACGGTTTCCGGTTTTAAGCCCGGGATATCCGCCATATTGAATGTTACGCCGGATCATCTGAACAGGCATCACACCATGGAGGCATATGCCGGGGCAAAGCAGAGGATCATGGAAAATCAGGGCTCCGGGGACACCGTGGTCTTAAATCATGACGATCCCATTACTCTGAAGATGGGAGAAGGATCGAGGGCAGGCGTGGTTTATTTCAGCAGGGATGAAAAGCTTACACCCTCTGATACCGGGACGGATCTTGTTCATATTAAAAATAAGGAGATCCTTTATAATGACAGAGCGATAATAAAGCTTGAGGATATAAGGCTTCTCGGGAGCCATAACCATGAGAATATAATGGCGGCCATTGCCATGGCGGTAAGATACGGGGTTCCGGACAAAGTCATAAGGGACACCGTGGCATCCTTTAACGCCGTGGAGCACAGGATAGAATACGTGAAGACCGTGGATGGCGTGGATTATTACAATGATTCCAAGGGCACCAATCCAGATGCGGCGATAAAGGCCGTGCTCTCCATGGTAAAACCCACCGCTCTTATCGGGGGCGGATACGATAAGAAAAGCACCTATGATGAGCTTATTGGATCCTTTGAGGGAAGGATAAAGCTTCTGGTGCTTATCGGAGAGACTGCCGAAAGCATCAGGGACTGCGCACTTTCCCACGGCTTTGACAGGGTGATCATGGCTTCCGGCCTTGAAGACGCAGTGAAGATCTGCCATGACAATACGGTTCCGGGAGACGCGGTGCTGCTGTCCCCTGCCTGCGCAAGCTGGGATATGTTTAAGAATTACGAGGAAAGAGGGAAGCTTTTTAAGGAGTATGTAAGGAAACTATGAGCCGGGAGAGAAAGATAAGGCATTACATGGATTACAGCCTTTTTTTCGCCGTGATATTTCTGCTGCTTTTCGGCCTTATCATGGTTTATTCCGCAAGCTCTTACGAATCCAGCCTGAAATTCGATGATTCCTCCTTTTACTTAAGGAACCAGGCCAGAGCCACGGCCCTGGGCTTTTTACTTATGATAGTGGCTTCCAGAGTGGATTATCACCTCTTTATGAAGCCGGCGCTTTTTTTCTACCTTTCATCACTTGCTCTGGTACTGCTGGTTCTGACCCCTCTGGGGGTTACCAGGAACGGAGCCAGGAGATGGCTTGATATAGGTATTTCCGTACAGCCTGCGGAGGCTGCTAAGGTGGGAGTCATCCTCCTTTTTGCCGCTTTCTTAAGCAAGTACGGAAAGAAGCTTACGTCCACTGCCACGGGACTCTTTATCTGCATGCTGGCTGCGGGGATCCCGGCAGCCATGGTCCTCTTTATCACCAGTAACTTAAGCTCTGCCATCATAATCTTCGGCATAGCGGCGGTGATGATCTTTGTCTGTTCCCCGAAGACGCTGCCCTTCCTGCTCATCGGCGTTCTGATAGTGGGGGCGGCCGCGCTTCTTGTATATCTTGTGATGAACGGGATAATACCTGAAGAGGTCAGCTACAGAATGGCCAGGATAAGAGCCTGGCTTCAGCCCGAAGCCTATGCTTCGGGGACGGGATACCAGACCCTGCAGGCCCTTTATTCCATAGGGTCCGGAGGCATGTTCGGCAAAGGGCTGGGACAGAGCACACAGAAGCTGGGATTCGTGCCCGAGGCCCAGAATGACATGATCTTTTCCATTATCTGCGAGGAACTGGGGCTTTTCGGAGCCGTGGCCGTAATGATGATGTTCGTGATCCTTATCTGGCGCTTTGTGGTGATAGCAAATAATGCTCCGGATCAGTTCGGGGCCTTTCTCGCCACCGGAGTAATGGCGCATATAGCCATTCAGGTCATCCTAAATATCGCGGTAGTCACCAATACCATTCCTAATACAGGTATAACCCTGCCCTTTATTTCCTACGGAGGAACCTCGATACTTTTTCTGCTTTTTGAGATAGGTCTCTGCCTCAGCGTCTCCAGGAGTATAGTATGAAGGAAGGACATGGTATCAGGGTTCTTTTGATCGTCCTCTGCTCCGCTATGCTCCTCATCGTAGGATTCTATTATTTTCTTCTTTATTTCAATGTTTCCGTGGTCCATGTTACCGGCAACGAGAGGTATACGGACGACGAGATCAGGGAAATGGTACTTTCCGATTCAGTAATAGGGAGAAATTCCCTTTTCTTAAAGCTGAAATACAGAAATAAGCCGGTGACGGACATTCCCTTTATCGAAAGGATGGATGTCCGCTTTGATTCCGTTGACACCATAACCATAGAGGTGTATGAAAAAGCGGTGGCGGGATATGTGGATTTCCTCGGGAAGTTCATGTATTTTGACAGGGAAGGCATAGTGGTGGAGAGCTCCGATGAAGTGATAGAGGGGATCCCCCACGTTACCGGACTGAAATTCGACTACTGTATCGTGGGCAAGCCCCTTCCGGTCCCGGATCCGGAGATATTCAGTGAGATACTTTCTCTGACACAGCTCCTGACCAAGGACGGGATAGAGACGGATGACATATATTTCGGCAGCGACGGGAGCATCACCCTGTACATGGGGAATGTGAGGGTGATGCTGGGAGACATGTCCCTTATAGACGAGAAGATGATGCGCCTAAAGAGCATAGCTCCCAGTCTTGAAGGGAAAAAAGGCGTGCTCCATCTGGAAAATTTTAAGGATAACCCCGATGACGACTATGTGACGTTTGAAAGCGGTTGATATTTAATCATTAGCTGTTTTTCTGTTAAATTTGATGTTGATTTATTATAGAAATTTCATTATTATAGTAAAGTAATTTTTCGGGTATAAGGAGGAGCAATTCGTGCTTGAGATAAAGAATAACGGCCAGACGACCTCTTGCAGACTGCTTGTTATCGGTGTCGGCGGCGCCGGAAACAACGCTGTGAACAGGATGATAGATGAAAAGATCGGCGGGGTGGATTTCCTCGCTGTTAATACGGATTCCCAGGCTCTGCAGCTCAGCAAGTCCCCCAGGATCCTTCAGATCGGTAAGGACGGACTCGGAGCAGGGGCGGTGCCGGCTAAGGGACAGAAAGCTGCAGAGGATTCTCAGGATGAGATAGCCGATGCTCTTAAGGAAGTGGATATGGTCTTTGTAACCTGCGGAATGGGCGGCGGAACCGGTACCGGTGCGGCTCCCGTTATCGCAAGGATCGCAAAGGATATGGGAATACTTACGGTAGGCGTTGTCACCAAGCCCTTTAAGTTTGAGGGTAAAAAGAGGATGGATAATGCCATAGGCGGTATAGAGAGGATGGCTGAGGGAGTTGACACCATGATAGTCATTCCCAATGAGAAGCTCCGCAGCCTTCCCAATAATGACGAGCTGGATTTCAAGGAGGGAATGAAGAAGGCGGATGAGGTGCTGCAGCAGGCAGTGCAGGGCATTACGGATCTTATTGTCAATGCCGGAGACATCAACCTGGACTTCGCGGATCTCCAGACAGCAATGAAGGACAAGGGCGTTGCCCATATCGGAATAGGTGCGGCAGATGGCGAGGAAAGGGCCAAGAAGGCTGTTCAGCAGGCGGTTGAGAGTCCCCTTCTGGAGACCACCATCAAGGGCGCAACGGATGTGGTACTGAATGTATCCGGCCATGTTACCATGAAGGATACGGAGATCGTGGGAGATTACATTCAGGAGCTTACAGGCGAGGATGTGAATGTTATCTACGGTATCTTAAATGATGAATCCAAGGGAGATCTCCTTCAGGTTACGGTCATTGCCACCGGCATGAAGGAGCCCGGCAACGGTCAGCAGCCCGTTAAGACTGCGGCTGTTCCCGGCTACGGAAATCCTGTGACCAACGGCGTTACCAGGACCGTTCCCCAGTTCAACAATACGGTTCAGAGACCCACTATGCAGGGCACCGGAGGCTTCAGCCTTCCTTCCCAGAGACCTGTGGCTCCCGCCCAGGGTTTTGACACTCTTTCCAGACCCGGAGGACTTAATCTTTCGGGAACAAGGAAGTCCTATGATGTTCCCGACTTCCTTAATAAATCCAGGAAGAAGAGCTGAGGTCAGACTATGAAATGTCCGTTTTGTTCCAATGACAATACCAGGGTCATAGATTCCAGACCTGCCGATGAGAATAATTCCATCAGGCGCAGACGTATCTGTGACGAATGCGGGAAGCGTTTCACCACCTATGAAAAGGTGGAGACCATTCCCCTGATGATCATAAAGAAGGATAATAACAGGGAAACCTACGACAGGACGAAGATAGAGCACGGAGTGCTTTTGGCCTGTCATAAGAGACCCATTCCGGCGGAGAAGATCACCAGTCTGGTGGATGAAGTGGAAACGGAGGTCTTTAATTTAGGCGAAAGAGAGATACCTTCTTCCGTCATCGGTGAGCTGGTGATGAAGAAGCTCAAGGATCTGGAAGCCGTGGCTTATGTGCGTTTTGCTTCTGTGTACCGGGAATTCAAGGACATCAATTCGTTTATGGAGGAATTAAAAAAGGTGCTGCAGTAGCGGCACTTTTTTCTTAAACTGTATCCCAAAATGCTTTTCGACTCATTTTATCCCGATCTTTACTGTTATTCCACCTATGACATAGATTTCAAGGCTCTCTTTGCTTCGGGCATAAGAGGCCTGATCTTTGATATAGACAATACCCTGGTGCCTCACGGGGCGCCTCCCGATGAGCGGTCCATAGCTCTTTTTAAGGAGCTCCACGAGACCGGTTTTAAGTGCATGCTCCTTTCAAATAATAAGTATAAGAGGGTGAGCTCCTTTGCGGAGGGAGTGAAGTACACGGACTTTATCTGTAACGGAGGAAAGCCCGGAAGAAAGGGATATATCCGTTCCATGGAGTTCATGGGGACGGACAGGGACAGTACGCTGCTTATAGGGGACCAGCTCTTCACCGACGTTTGGGGAGCTAAAAGAAGCGGTATAAAGAGCCTTTTGGTCCACAGGATCGATGACAGGGAAGAGATACAGATCATTCTGAAGAGGATCCCGGAAAATATCATCCTGCATTTTTACTTTAAGGATAAGGATATAACATGGAAGTAGACGGAAAGACAAAAGTATGTGCGCTCCTTGGAGATCCGGTGGAGCACACCCTTTCCCCGCTTTTACACAATTCCTTTGGGGAAAGTGAAAAGGTGAACGTGGTCTACACTGCCTTCAATGTGAAGAAGGAAGGTCTGGAGGCTGCGCTTAAGGGGGCTTTTGCCCTTGGTATCAGGGGTTTCAATGTGACGGTGCCCCATAAGGAGAGCGTCATCCCCTTCCTTTCCGGTATGGATCCGTTGGCGGAGAGGATCGGGGCGGTAAATACCCTTGCCCTTACGGATAAGGGTTATAAGGGCTATAATACCGATGCTACGGGCTTTATGAGGTCGGCTCTGGGATTTGAAGACGAGATAAGGGACCGGGAGGTCATCATGATCGGTGCGGGAGGCGCTGCAAACGCGGTGCTCTGCGGTCTTTACGAGCTGGGAGCGAAAAGGGTATATATCCTGAACCGGTCGGCTGCCAAAGCGGAAGCGAAGTTCGGGAGTGATAAGAGGAACGTGATCCTTCCCCTTGAGGGCTTCCGGGATATCCCTGATAATAAGTATTTCTGCGCCCAATGCACCAGCGTGGGGCTTTCCCCCAATGATGAGGCTGCTCCCATAGAAGATAAGGACTTCTATAAAATGATAGGCTCAGCCATCGATATCATCTATAAGCCTGAGGAAACCCGTTTTATGCGGATGGTGCGGGAAAAGGGCGGCAGAGCGGAAAACGGCCTTCCCATGCTGTTATTCCAGGCGGTGGAGAGCTTCCGGATCTATCACGGTGTGACGGTAGGGGAGGAAGGGATAAAGGAAGCAAAGGACAGGCTTTATCGGAAGGTTTACGGCAATGGGAAGAATAGTACTTGAGGGCTTCATGGGAAGCGGAAAGAGCACATACGGAAGGATCCTGTCAAAGGAATTTCTTCTGCCCTTTCTGGATACGGATGCGGAGATCGAGAAACGTGAGGGCATGAGCATCAATGAAATGTTTGAGGCTAAGGGAGAGGAATATTTCAGGGATGCGGAGACCGGGCTTTTAAGGGAGCTCTCCGGTTCGGAGGCTGTTCCGGATGGTGTCATCTCCGTGGGAGGAGGTATGCCTGTCAGGGAAGAAAACCGTGAGCTTATGAGGAAATGCGGTACGGTGGTGTATATCAAGGCTTCTCCCGGACTGTTAAAAGAAAGGCTCCGCGACAGGAGCAGCAAACGTCCCATGTTAAAGGGGATGGATGTGGACGAGAGAGTTGATAGCCTTTTGCGGGACAGGGAAGCATTGTATGAGAGCGCTGCCCATCATATAATCGAGATAGATGGTCTGGAGATATACCAGGTGGTGAATAAGCTTAAAGCGCTGTATAACAGAGGACGGTAGGAAAGGTCTGGTCAGAGCCGCAAAAGGGCGGCGGATCATGAACTAAAGAAAGGAGCGGCAGCGGGAGAAGATGAAGATATTATTGATCAACGGCCCAAACTTAAATTTTCTCGGGATAAGGGACAGGGATATATACGGCACTGTGGACTATGAGGGGCTTTTATCCATTGTTTACGCCCACGCTGAAAAGAGGCATGTGTCCTTAAGCTGCTTCCAGTCAAACAGCGAAGGAGCGCTGATAGACAGGATACAGGAAGCCTATTTTGACGGCACGGAGGGGATCGTGATAAATCCCGGTGCCTATTCCCATTACAGCTACGCCCTGCGGGATGCTCTGGATTCCTATCATACCTTCCCGAAGGTGGAGATCCATATCTCGGACATCAATACCCGGGATGAATTCAGAAGGACCTCCGTCACCGCTCCGGTCTGTGATGCAGTCATAATAGGAGAGGGGCTGAAGGGCTACATACATGCTATGGATATGCTGATCGACGGATTGGATGTAAAAAGCCATTGAAAAAAATTTTTTTGTATTGTATAATGAGCCGAATGCGCTTATATTCAGGAACCGAAGGGTTCTGAATGTACGCTGCTTGTTATCGTAATTATGAGCAGATCAATCTATTTAGGAGGTTTTTGATGATTTCAGCAGGTGATTTCAGGAACGGACTTACACTTGAGATAGAGGGTACCGTTTATCAGATCATAGAGTTTCAGCATGTGAAACCCGGAAAGGGAGCAGCTTTTGTCCGCACAAAGATCAAGGACATCATAAACGGCGGCGTAGTGGAAAAGACCTTCCGCCCCACCGAGAAGTTCCCTTCAGCCAGGGTAGACAGAAAGGATATGCAGTATCTGTATGCTGACGGAGATCTTTTCAATTTCATGGATCCCGAGTCATACGAGCAGATCGCTATCGGCAAGGATGTGGTGGGAGACGCCATGAAGTTCGTTAAGGAGAACGAGGTATGCAAGGTCAGCTCCTACAACGGTTCTGTATTTGCGGTAGAGCCTCCCATTTCGGTTGAGCTTGAGGTTACCGAGACAGAGCCCGGTATCAAGGGCGACACCGCCACCGGTGCTACAAAGCCCGCAACGGTTGAGACCGGAGCGACGGTCATGGTTCCCCTCTTTGTTAATCAGGGAGACAGGATCAAGATCGACACCAGAACCGGTGAGTATTCTTCAAGAGCTTGATTTCTGAAATTATCCGATCTTATTGATTTTCTGATGGATCTTTTTTGCCGGGCGGGCAAAAGCTGCCCGCCGGCATTTCTGACACAGGCGCAGCCTGTATCGATTTTTCCGTTTTGTTTCATATTTTTTTGATGTTTTGTCTGTCAGGTCTTTTTTGCTGTGCTCAGACCCGGCGGTATGCCTTTTTTAGAAGAAATTGTCTGAAATAGGCATAGATCCCTGCAGGATCCCACAGCTCTTAAGCTCCTGCTATGCCCTATTTAGAAGAAATTGTCTGAAATAGGCATAGATTTCTGCAGGATCCCACAGCTTTTAGGCTCTTGGTATGCCCTTTTTAGAAGAAAATGCCTGGAATAGGCATAGATTCCTGCAGGATCCCACAGCTTTTAAGCTCTTGATATGCCCTTTTTAGAAGAAAATGCCTGGAATAGGCATAGATCCCGGAAAATGATCCTTACTTCCGGGTGGGGCGTTTTCGAATATCTTTACGTTATCCATTTAATTAACAATATATACGGCAGAAAGCCGGGAAAGGAGAATTAACAAATGGGTATAAGACTTAGTTTCAGGGAAAAGGAGCAGGAGTATCCTGTTCTGGATTTTGCGGATTTCCGTAAGGAGGTAATTGCCGACCTTATTGATATCTGCGGGATGGAATTCAGGGTGGAGGAAAGGGATGTCACCAAGAATAACGGCGTGATGCTCCACGGCATCTCCATCTCTGAGAATGATGGTAACGTTTCTCCCACCATTTATTTGGAAGGACTCTATGAGGAGTACAAAAGAGGCTGCATAAACCTAAGGGAGGCGGAAAACGAGATACTCCGTATCTATTCCAGGGAGAAGTCCTGCAAGGGTCTTAACATGTGCTTTATCACTGATTTTGAACTTATCAGGGACAAGATCATATTCAGGCTGGTAAATGCCGAGAGGAATAAGGAGCTGTTGAAAGAGGTCCCTCACAGGCGTTTCCTGGATCTGGCGGTGATCTACACAGTGTTCATTGACGGCATATTCAAGACTCCGGGCAATATCGTCATAAGGAATGACCTTATGAAGACCTGGGCCACGGATGAGAGTGAGCTGAACCGCCTGTCTCTGGAAAACACTCCGAGACTCAAGAAGCCGGTTATCATGGAGCTTTCGGATATGGTATTCGACCTTATGGGAAGCGATGATCCTGAGAGAGACTGCATGAAGGAGGAGCTTTTCGATACCGGAGCCGTGAAGATGTTTGTGGTTACCAATAACGACAAGTTCTACGGGGATTCCATAATCCTCTACCCGGACATCTTAAATGAGATAAGGGAAAACACCAGATCCGATTTCTTTCTGCTTCCGTCCTCAGTACATGAATTCATAGTCGTGCCTGACGACGGCGTCGTGGATGAAGAGGAACTGAAGGAGATGGTGAAAAGTGTCAATGAAACCAGTGTCGGAGAAGAGGACTATCTTTCAGACAATGTCTATCGCTACAAAAACAGCGAACTCAGCATCTGCTGCTGAATCTTTCGGATTTTTTCTGTCTTTTACGGATCCGGCGTAAGCCGTTCATCTTTTTTTCATATTTTTAATGTATCATAGTGATTGCTTTGCAGATCACTGAGGCCCGGTGGCTGGCGGATTTTTTGTAAACAGCTATACAGCTCCCGGGCCTGATACAGGATCTGCCTTAGGATCAGCCTTAAGGCACAAACGAAATCCTTTAGGATTTGCCTATGAGAGAAAGCTGTGTTATTATGTTGGGTGACTGTTTGCGTTTGTAGCTCAGCTGGATAGAGCACAGGCCTCCGACGCCTGGTGTCAAGGGTTCGAATCCCTCCAAACGCAGTATCGCAAACGAAATATCGGTGTTTTTGCGTAAAATCTTTAAATGAACACAGGAGTAAATTTAAAATGAATAAAATGTCAATAGAAGATATCAAGGACTTTATCATAGATCATTATCAGTATTTTGCGGTGGGAGTGCTTTTCGTGGTACTTGTGGTGGTGCTGGCGGTGTTCAGCTTCCATAAGAAGGACGGAGACAAGAAGAGTAATGAGACGGATGAGGTGGCAGCCACCAGTGCCGTGACGGATACCATGGGAACGGAGCCTATTCCGGTACCTGAAAACGCCAAGCTTGAGCAGAATGCCTACGAGGATATCAATTCCTTCTTTACGGAGTATTATCAGGCTGTAGCTATCGGAGATACCGATAAGATGGCGGAGATGGGCAATACTCTTGACGAGGAAGACAAGGCAAAGCTGCAGGTGAAGGCGGGCTATACGGAGGACTATGAGAATATGTCCTGCTATACCAAGCCGGGACCGGAGCCGGATTCATATATAGTATTTGTATATTATGAGATCAAGTATAAGAATATCGATTCCCTGGCACCGGGGCTTTCAACCTTCTATCTCTGCACAAATTCCGACGGCTCCTATTATCTGAAGGACATCGGATCCCTTCCTCAGAATATGAAGGATTACATTACGGAGATCGCAAACCAGAGCGATGTACAGAATCTTTTAGCAGAGGTGGATAAGCTCTATGCCACAAATACCGAGTCAGATCCCACTCTGGCAGCCTTTATGGATTCGCTGCAGACCAAGTCGGAGTCCGCAGCCGCAAAGGTCCGCGAGAGCGGAGGCACTGCCGAGGAAGTGGCTGAGGAGAATACAACGGACACAGGAGCGGAGGTCAGGGTAAAGACCACCGACGCCGTACGTATCCGTTCGGGAGCCACCACAGAAGAAGATAACGTTATCGGAAAGGCCGCAGCAGGCGATACCTTCGTACGCTTAAGCGATGACGGAGAGTGGAGCAAGATCCAGTATAAGGATTCAGAGGCCTACATCAAGTCAGAATTCCTTACTACCGCAGAGGGTGACACCGTTGTGGGAGGAGAGGTCCAGAACGGAGAGGAGGAAGCTCCTGCCGCAGAGACAGCTGCCAGCGGAAAGATCAAGGTCAATGAAAGCGGTATCAGGATCAGAAGCGGTGCCAGCACCGATTCCAGCCAGATCGGAAGTGCTTATAAGGATGAGGTATATGAATATACCGGAGAAAGTGATGGCTGGTATAAGATCAATTACAAGGGTCAGACAGGTTATATAAAGGGAGAATTCTGTACGAAGCAGTGATCCTCATGACCGGAGGCTTCACCGGACTGCAGTACAGAGATCTTCCGGACAGGTCCGTCCGCTGCAGCCGCTATGGGATCAGTTTGTAATGGTAAGTAGTTCTTGACATATGGTCTGCATGGGTATATTATTTTTCGAGGCAAAGGCGCCGGGAATGTGCAGGAAGATTCTGCACTTTTTCGAGCGCTTTTTCAGTATAATTATTAAGGAGGGATTTTTGTAATGTCGTATGTTGATGAGGTATTTGAGTTTTTGAAGAAGAAGCACGCCGGAGAGGATGAATTTCTTGAAGCAGCGGAAAGAGTCCTTGATACC